>CAZTND010000039.1:0-13782 GCA_964615285.1 uncultured Clostridia bacterium | reverse complement strand
AAATCAAAAAATTGATTTGCCCTTTCCCTTGACAGCAAGGCTCCCGCCGTATTATAATTAGTATGATATTAGACCAATTAAAGGAGTATCTATGATCGTCGGCAGAAAAATAAACCAATTCGTCAACGCCTATTGCAGGCTGCGCGACCGGCAGCACGCCGTCTATGACCGATGCGCAAAACGGCACGATCTGACCGTCAACGAACTGTTCGTGCTGGACATACTTTGGTTTTCGCCCGAAGGATGCACGCAGAAAGAGATATGCGAACGGCTTTCCGCCAACAAACAGACGGTTGCCGCCATCACGGGCAGATTTCAAAAAAAGGGCTATATCTTTTTTGAAGAAGTGGCCGAGGACAGGCGCAACAAGCGCATACGCTTTACAGAGCGCGGCAGGACATATGCGCAGGCGATCATTCCCCCCGCCGCCGATGCGGAAAATCTTGCCATGGCTGCATTGGGAACGGAAAAAATTGCCGAACTCGTGCAGCTGACGACAATTTTCACCGAAAACATGGAAAAAATGTTTTCGCTCCTTGCTTGATTATACACATAGGGACGGGCAATGTATTCGCTTTTACTCGCGCTCATCTATATCGCATTCATCAGCCTCGGCCTGCCCGATTCGCTGTTCGGGGCACTCGGCAGGCAGTTCGGGTTTGAAATGATGCCCGTTTATCTCATCATCTTCGTGGGCCTGATGATGATCATGACGGAACTGACGTTCCGTACAACGACAAAAGCAAAGAAACAGGAGGCGCAAAAATGATACTCAATACCGGTGCACGGACGGACACCGTGCAGTATTTTACGCCGTGGCTTTTGAAGAGATTTGAAGAGGGCTATGTCTATGCGCGCAACCCGCTCTTCCCGAACAAGGTCACAAGATACGAACTTTCGCCCGACAAGATCGACGCCGTGATGTTCTGCTCCAAGAACTACGCGCCCATTCTGCCCCGCCTGCATGAAATCACGGATAAAAACCGCACCTATTTCCACTACACGATCACCGCCTACGGCAAGGACATCGAGCCGGGCGTGCCGTCCATAGACGACAGCATGCAGACGCTGGTCGAGCTTGAAAAAATCGTGGGAAAAAACAGAATTTCGTGGCGGTACGACCCCGTACTGCTCACCGAAAAATATACGGTCGAACGGCACCTGGATACGTTTGCCTATATGGCGGAGAGGCTTGCGCCGCACATCGACCGCTGTATTTTCAGTTTTGTGGAGATGTACAAAAAAACGGAAGTGAACATGCCCGAGCTTGTCCCGCTGACGGAGGGCGACAAGGAACGGCTTGCCGCGGGGTTGGGCAAAATTGCGGCAAAGTACGGCATATGGCTGCAGACCTGCGGCACCAACGGCGACTTTGCGCGCTACGGCATTCACCCCTCGGGCTGCGCCACACTGGAAATTCTCGGAATGGCCAACGGCTGCGAGTTCCGAGACATCGGGCACAGAGGGCTGCGCGAGGGGTGCCGGTGCATAGAGAGCCGCGACATAGGCGCCTACGACACCTGCCTGAACGGCTGCAAATACTGCTATGCGAATAAGAGCCCGCAGAAGGCGCGGGACAATTACAGACTGCACGACCCGGATTCCCCGCTGCTTTTGGGGCACCTGCAAGAGGGCGATGTATTGACGGACGGCAACCAAAAGAGCTTTCTGAAATCGCAGGGGCGGCAGCGTTCGCTGTTCGAGGCAGACGGACAGCCGTGACGGACGCGGAGGAGTTTGTGCACAGAGACGGAAAAGTTATTCTTCCCGCGGCTGTGCCTGCCGTTCCGCCAGATATTCCTCCAGGATCTCCGCCGCGATGCGGCAGAGTTCGGGGCAGGGGCGCTTTTTGTAATATTCGGCGGTGCGCGCCTCGGCGGCAGGAAGGGTATCGGCCTGTATGCCCTTGCCCGTCAGCAGTTCCATGCAGATGAGCGAGCCGTTGCGCGCGCGGAAGCGGCGGGCAAGTTCCTGCACGGCGGCATACTGCCTGTTCTTCGCCTCCCGGTCCGTGTCCGCCGTGCCCGCGATGAGCCCCAGCGCCATCATCATGCCCGTGACCGTGCCGCAGGTGAGCCGCAGCCGCCCCATGCCGCCGCCGAAGGACTGCGCGACCTTCAACAGCGTCTCCCGCGGCACCCCCGTCAGATCGTCGAACGCGAGCAGCACCGCCTGCGCGCAGTTGTACCCGTTGAGAAAATTCTCCCCGGCCCTCTCTCCTCTTGACATTTCCGGAAACCTCCTCTATAATGATATTATCATGCTGACGCTTTACCATACCTGCCGACAAACGGATTCCGCGGCCTTCCTGCGGGAGATCCTGCGCCGATACGGCTTGCAGGACGTGCCCATCCTGCGGGGGGAATACGGCAAGCCCCGCCTGGCGGGCGATCCGCTCTTTTTTTCTCTGACACACAGCGGAGCCCTCACCGCCGCAGCGATCTGCGACGCGCCCGTAGGGCTGGATGCGGAGGACGCCTCCTCTCCCCGCGTCCGCTCCGCCGTGCTCGCCGCCTTGTCCCCCGCGGAAAAGGCGGAAATTTCGGGCATGCTGCCCTTCTATCAGCATTGGACGGCAAAGGAGAGCTACGTTAAATTCTGCGGCGGATCGATCTTCAAAATGTACAAACGGCTTTCGCTGTACGGCGGCAAACTGTACCTTGACGGCGCAGAACAGCCCGTCTGGTTGCAGAACGGCACACTGGAAAGCGAAAAATACGTCTTTTGCATCTGCACCGCCGCGCCGCAGAAAGTCGTTTCGGAAAAGATCGATTGAGCCCCCCCCCCGGCGCTCTCACCGACAGTATACACCATATATCGGGATTTTTCAAGGAAAAACAGGGATTTGTTGCGGTAAATCATTGCTTCCCGCCCGAAAGTTTGTTATAATGGTATCATATGCAAGATAAAAAGGAGAAACGAAAGATGACCATCGGCGTCGTTGCCGCCATGCAGTACGAAGCGGACCTTCTGTTGGACGATATGGAGATCGCCGCATGCGAAACGCATTGCGGCAAACCCGTCTATACGGGAAAGGCATACGGAAAAGAGATCGCCCTCGTCGTCTGCGGCGTGGGAAAAGTCAACGCCGCCATCGGCGCGCAGATGCTGATCGACCTATACCATGCCGCGGTCCTGATCAACTTCGGCATTGCGGGCGGCATTCGGAAAAACACCGAGATCGCGGCGGTCTACCAGATCTCCAAAGCCGTGCAATACGACTTCGACCTCTCGAAAGTCAACGGCACGCGCATCGGCACGCTGGACGAATTCAAGGAAAACTTTCTGCCCCTTGCCACCCTGCCCGAAGAAGTCCTGCCGCTGCGGGCACTCGCCACGGGCGACCGGTTCAGCGACGATCCCGACGACTTTTTTCTGATCCGCGACTATATGGACGCGGACATCCGCGACATGGAGGGCGGCGCGGTGGCGCAGGCGGCCGTGCATGCGGGCGTGCCGTGCTACGAATGGAAATCCATTTCCGATCAATCGGAGGGCGGCAATTCCGTCGGGCTGTACAATCAGAACAAGCGGCGGGCGCTGGAAAAACTGCACGCGACCCTGCCCGCGCTCTTCGCGCGGCTGGAAAACTGAAACACAAGGAGACATCTTAAAAATGAAAGCCGACGATATGGAGCGGATCCCCTCCTTTTCCATCGACCATGACGAACTGAAAAAGGGCTTACATAAGGGCATGGTATGCCGCGGCGTGACCACATGGGATTTACGGTTCAAGGTCCCCAACGGGGGCGATTATATTTCCCCGAAGGCGCTGCACTCCGTCGAACACATCCTTGCCACCGTCCTGCGCAATTCGGACAAAAGGGACGACATCATCTATTTCGGTCCCATGGGCTGCCGCACGGGATTTTATCTGCTGACGGTCGATATGGACTACGCCGCGGTCCTCTCCCTTCTGAAAGAATGCTTTGAACGGGCATTGACTTTCACCGAAGTGCCGGGGAGCGGCAAAAAGGAATGCGGGAACTATCTGGAACACGACCTGACGGGCGCGCTGCAAGAATGCGCCGACTACCTGAAAGTATTGGAGGCCCTTTCATGAAACCACTCGGCGGCGGATGGGACGAACTGCTCGCCCCCCTGTTTTCGGACGAACGCTATCTGCAGATCCGGGAATTTCTGAAAAAGGAATATTCCACGCGCATCGTCTATCCGGACATGTACGATCTCTACAACTGCTTCCGCTACACGCCCGTGCAGAGCGTGAAAGCGGTGCTTTTGGGGCAGGACCCCTACCACGAGCCGGGGCAGGCGCACGGGCTGTGTTTTTCCGTGCGGGCGGGCGTACCCCTCCCGCCTTCCCTGGTCAATATTTTTAAGGAATTGGAGTCCGATTTGGGCATGCCCCCCTCGAAAAGCGGCGACCTGACAAAGTGGGCGGAACAGGGGGTGCTTCTTCTGAACACCTCTCTGACGGTGCGGGAACACGCCGCAAATTCCCATTCAAAATGCGGCTGGAGCTGGTTTACGGACAACGTCATCCGCCTGGTGAGCGAGGACAGGCCGCACGCGGTCTTTATCCTGTGGGGCGGAAACGCGCGTTCCAAAAAGCCCCTCATCGACAGGCAAAAGCATCTCATCATCGAGAGCGCACACCCTTCCCCCCTGTCGGCGCACAACGGATTTTTCGGCAGCCGCCCCTTCTCGCGCACCAACGAATTTCTCGTGCGGCACGGCATGGAACCCATAGACTGGGATCTGAACAAAAACTGACCGATCGATCCGTTTTTGCGGCGGCCGAAACGGGCAAACAAAACAAAAAGAGGTAACGAAACATGAAATATGTTGTGGTACTCGGCGACGGCATGGCGGACTATCCCCTGCCCGCCCTCGGCGGCAAGACGCCCCTGCAGGCCAGCCGCAAACCGACCATCGACGAATTGGCGAAAAAGAGCGAAGTGGGACTGTGCAAGACCGTTCCCGAAGGCATGAAACCGGGCAGCGACGTGGCGAACATGTCCGTGCTCGGGCTCGATCCCAGGGAGTATTACACGGGGCGGTCGCCCCTGGAGGCGCTCTCCATCGGCATCCCCCTGCAGGCGACCGACGTCACCCTGCGGTGCAACCTGGTCACCCTTTCGGACGAGGAGAACTACGAGGACAAGCGCATGCTGGACTATTCGGCGGGCGAAATTTCCACCGAAGAGGCGCGCGAACTGATCGGCTATCTCAAACAATATTTAGACGACGAGCGCATGACCCTGTATACGGGCGTTTCCTACCGCCATTGCCTGGTCGTAAAGAAGGGCGAAACGGGGAACGACCTGACCCCGCCGCACGACATTTCCGACCGTCCGATCGCCGCTTATCTGCCGAAGGGCCCCGAAGGGGAGAAATATCTTGAAATGATGAAGCGGTCGTACGCCCTATTAAAGGACCACCCGGTCAACAAAAAGCGGATCGCCGCGGGCAAAAACCCCGCCAATTCCGTGTGGTTCTGGGGGGAGGGCACCAAGCCCGCGCCCGTGAATTTTGAAGAAAAATTCGGCTTGAAGGGCGGCGTCATCTCCGCCGTCGACCTGGTGAAGGGCATCGGCATACTCGCGGGCATGGAGATCATCGACGTGCCGGGCATCACGGGCAATTGGGACACCAACTTCCGCGGCAAAGCCATGGCGGCGGCCAACGCCCTGAAGAGCGGGCTGGATTTCGTGTACATCCACATGGAGGCCCCCGACGAGTGCGGTCACCACGGCGACATTGAGAAGAAAATCTATTCCATCGAACAGATCTCCGAAGTGGTCATAAAGACGTTATTGCAGGAATTTTCGGGCATGGGTGAGCCCTTTACCATGCTCATCTGTCCCGATCACCCCACGCCCATCGCCCTGAAAACGCACGTTTCCGATCCCGTCCCCTATCTCCTCTATCGCTCGGACGAGGGAAAGGGAAACGGCGCGGCGGCCTATGACGAAACGGAAGCCGAAAAGACGGGCGTCTATGTCCCGCAGGGCCATACCCTCATGCAAAAACTGCTGAAACGGTAAATCTCCGCCGACGCGGAAAACGAGGCGGGACAGCCCCCGCAGCCCCCTTCTCCCCTATGCCTTGAAGCGCAAAAAATCATCCCGGCGTTTTTACGCCGGGATCTTTTATGTTTGTCCCTCTTTTTCAAACCGGCGACGCGCCCTCCCTTTTCCTGCGCACGCGCTCAATTGAGCACGACGTCCTTGAGGGCGTTGTATTTTTCGACCGCCGCGCGGCGGATCTCCTCGGTGTCGAACGAGCCCGAAAAACTTTCGTCGCTGAGTTTTTTTGCCAAAAAGATGACTTCGGCGGGATACTGCAGATTCTTGATTTCATTGAGAAACTTCCCGCTTTGGCGGGTGCCGAAAAAGTCGCCGCTGCCGCGCAGGCGCAGATCTTCTTCGGCGATGGCGAACCCGTCCGCCGAGTTTTTCAGGATTTGCAGCCGCTCCCGCGCGAGCGGCGTATCGCTGCCCAGGAGCAGGAAACAATAGCTCTGCACGTCCCCCCGCCCCACGCGCCCGCGGAGCTGGTAGAGCTGCGAAAGCCCGAACCGCTCGGCGTTGTGAATGACCATGATGGTGGCGTTGGGCACATCCACGCCCACTTCGATGACCGTGGTGGAGACCAGGCAGTCGTACTTGCCGTCCTTGAAATCCTGCATGACGGCGTTCTTTTCCCTGTCCTTCATTCTGCCGTGCAGCACGGCAAACCGCACGCGGGGCAGGCGGTTTTTCAACTCTTCATAGAGTTCGTTGACGCTGAGCGTTTCGCCCTCGTCGTCCTCGATCCTGGCGGCGACGAAATACGCCTGCCGCCCGGCATGCACCTGTTTTTCCACATATTCCAGGAGATCGCCGTATCGATGCTGCGGAATGATAGAGGTGGAGACGGGCAGGCGCTCCTTCGGCTTGTCGCGGATGGTCGTGATGTCCAGATCGCCGTAAAAGATGAGGGAGAGCGTGCGGGGAATGGGCGTGGCGGACATGACCAGCACGTCACACCCTTCCCCCTTTTCCCCGAGCGCGTTGCGCTGCGCCACGCCGAAACGGTGCTGTTCGTCGCACACGCAGAAAGAGAGGTCGGAGAGCTCTACATCCTTTTGAATGATGGCATGGGTGCCGCAAATGATGTCCAACTCGCCGTTTTTGAGCGCCGTCTTTATCTCCCGTTTTTCCTTCGCCGTCAACGCGCCCGAGAGGTACCCGACCTTGTAGTCGGGGAAATATTTACACAGCGTTTCGTAGTTCTGCCGCGCCAGCACTTCGGTGGGCGAGAGATAGGCGGCACGGTGCCCGCTCCTGACCGCCATACAGATGCCGCAGAGGGCGACGGCGGTCTTGCCGCTGCCCACGTCCCCCTGCAGCAGGCGGTTCATGCGGGTGGGGGCATGCAGGTTGCGGTAGATGTCGTTGACCGCCTGCTTCTGCCCCTCCGTGAAATCGAACGGAAAGCGTTCGGTGAACGCCTTGACCTCTTTGGCGGTCACGGCGTACTCGTTGACACGCACCTCCTCCTTGTCCCCCTTGATGAGTTTGAAGGCGCTGATGAGCTTAAAATATTCTTCCAGCGCGATGCGCTCCGCCGCCTCCTTCTGCGCGGACATGGTATCGGGGAAATGCACGTTCCAATACGCCTTGGGCAGAGAGGAGAGGCCGTATTTTGCGATGAGCGGCACGGGAATGACCGAGTCGATCTTCTCCGCTTTCAGCGCCTCGCGCACGGCGTTTGCCATGATGCGCTGGGTGATGCTGCCCTTGACCGTATACACGGGCACGATGCCCTTCAGGCGGCGATTTTCGTCAATGGGCTCGAAGGTGGGATTGGTGACGGAAAGCGCGTCGTAGCGGTTGGACACCCTGCCGTAAAAGAGATATTCGCCCGGCTTTAATTTCTGCGCGACGTACGGTTGGTTGAACCAAACGGCGGTGAAGGGAAATCCGTCCTGGTTGCAGAATGCGCGCACGATCTTATAGCGGCTGGCATGGTTGACGGGGGAAACGGACAGCACGCGGCAGACAAAGAGCGCCATGTCGTTATGATAGGCGTCCTTGAGAGACGTGCGGTTGGTCAGGTCGAGATACCCGCGCGGATAGTGCTCGATGAGGTCCTTCGCGGAAAAAATGCCGAGTTTGTTCAGATCCTTTTCCCGTTTTTCGGAGATGTTTTTAATGGAAGAAAGCCGCATTTTCCGTTCCCTCCTCATGCCTCATTTGCGGCAAAAAATTTTTTACCGACCGCTGTTTTCATTATAATACATTCTCTTCATTTTTTCAAGAAATTTTTCATTTCAAGCAAGAAAAAACGGCCGCCGGGCCGTTTTTTCCTGTCTGTCGTAAATATCCGCACGGATGCGTATCGCCGCAAAGCGAGTCATTCGGTTCTCGGATCGTTTGCCGCACCGTCGGGCGGCGCGGAATTTTCCGTCGGAGACGCGTCCGCGGGCGGCGGGACATCGCCCGTCCCCTTTATGGGTGTTTCCACTTCCTTTAACGGTGTATTTTCAGGCATGCCGTCCTCCTCTCCGAAGGATAAAACAGCGTCCAGCTCCTCGTCCGACAGTATTTTCAGTTCGCCGTCGTAAATGATCTCGTTCATCACTTTGGAGAACTTTCTGCGCTTGAAAAAGGTATAACACAGGGAAAAAACGCCCAGAACGATCACGAAACAGATGAGCACCGTACTGACGGTGGAGAGGACGAGAGAGAAGAGATATTCCAGCGGCAGGTCTTCCAGGGAAGGCGCCCGCGGCGCGCCGCCGGAAGGCGGTTCGACCGAACCGAAGCCGAAGGAAAATACGCTGCGTTCCCCCGTTAAGAGGGAGCCGAAGTTTCCCAGTGCGCGCTGAATGTTCATCAGAATGCCGCCGAATGCCATGCCGCTGTCCCCTTCCGCAAATTTCGGCGCATGCGATACGGAAAACATGCCGATGACCGCGCCCACATAGGCGACGACAATGACGACGACCGCTATCGCGCTGTCAAACTTGGGAATGTGGATGTGATTGGCGCGGACGACGCTTCTATTCATCCCCCGTTCGGTAAGGACGGCGGCATACCCGAGCGCCGCATATGCCGCCATGACGAAGACGAGCGCGGGAGAATAGAGAAAGTACACGAAAGGCAACGCGAGGAGCAGTACTCCTTTCAGCGCCGCGTACACCGTAAAATCCATCGTGCGTTTGTGACGTTTGCGGGAAATGCCGGCGGCGTCCTGTTTTTCCATTTCCCTGATCTTTTTTCGTTTGGAAGAACTTGCCATACTTCACACCTCCCCTCATTCGGCGCGCAACGCCTCTACGGGATCCAGATCCGCCGCCCGCATGGAGGGAGAAATACCCGCCAGCACGCTGACCAGCAGGCTGACCAAAAGCCCGCCGAGATAGTAGAGAACGTTATAGGCGATCATGGCGTAGCCCAGCGTATAATAACAGATGACGTTGATGACGACAGACAGGACCAGGCAGGCAAGAACCGCCATTACGCCGCCCGCCAGACCGATGATGCCCGCCTCGAATACGAACATCTTGCGAATGTCGCTTTTACGCGCCCCGATGGCGCGCAGAATACCGATCTCCTTCATGCGTTCGCTGACGCTGATATAGAGCACGATGAAGATCATGATCGCCGAAACCGCCATGGAGACCCCGCCCACGATGGTGAGCACCGACGTACCCAGGTCAATGTATTCGAGCACCGTCTCCGAACTTGTATCCCGTTGCTCGACGATACAACCCAGCGTTTCCAGATCGGAGACGAGCGCGGATATATATGTTATGTCCGTCGCCGTGATATAGAGGGTGTTGACGGAGAACGCGCTCCCCGAGAGCAAAAGCAGGGAATCTTCCGAAAGGAGCGCATTCAATGCTTCCGCATCCTCTGATTCCTCCGCATAGACGCCCGTAATGGTGAATGTCGCTTCCCGGTCGCCCACGGCGACGGTTATTTCCTGTCCGACCGCGGCGATCAGACTGCCGTCCCCCAGCGCCGCCGCAAACGCTTCGTTGACGATCATCCCTTCTTCGGTCATCTCTCCGTACAGCATTTCGGGGGCAAAATCATCGTAGAACGCGCGCAGCCGATCGATGGCCCCTTCGCTTAAACTCTCGTCCTCCCCATAGGCATAGGTCGCGCCCGTATAGGTATGCGTCTGAATAATCGTCCCCACGCCGTCCAACGCTTCGATCTCTTCCAGCTGGCTGTCGGTGAATTCCCTGTACTGGGAAAGAGTCGCCGTCAGCTGCAACGAAGCGACGTCGTCGGCATAGACCTGCTGCACGTAGGAAGTCAGCCCCGCGCTCAGACAGAGAATGAGCAGCACCGCCGTCATGCCGATGGCAAGTCCCGCGGAAACGAGCACATTGCGCTTTGCGTTCTGCATGACGTTTTGCACGGCGAGCTTGCCCGTCTCGCCCGACGGCATGCTGCGGGGGCGAATCTCCCTGTCCCTTGCCACGGTAACATCCGCCTTGCCGTTGGCGGTGTCCGAAACGACCACGCCGCCGTCTATGCGCACGATGCGGTTGCAGGCGGCTGCGACTTTTTCGCTGTGCGTGACGACGATGACCAGCTTGCCGCGGCGGGCGATCTTTTTCAATATCTGCATGACCACGGCAGCGCTGTCCGCATCCAGCGCGCCCGTCGGCTCGTCCGCCAGAATGACGGTCGGGTTGTTGGCAAGCGCGCGGGCGATGGCGACCCGCTGTTTTTGCCCGCCCGAAAGCTGGGAGGGCAATTTTTGCGCATAGTCGGCAAGCCCCACCATGCGCAGGAGATCCATCGTCCGCTTTTCGCGCACTTTTCGGTCGATGTTGCTCACGGTCATGGCGATCTCCACATTCTGAAAAATGGTCATGTGAGAGATGAGATTGTAGTTCTGAAAGATGAGCCCCACCCGTTTTTTGCGGTAATCGTCCATCTGTTTTTCCGAAAAGTCGCGGATGAAGTCCCCCTTGATGACCACGCTGCCCGTGTAGTCGGTGTCCAGGCCGCCCAAAATATTGATGAGTGTGGATTTTCCGCACCCGCTCTCGCCCAGAAGCGCCACGAGATCGCCGCCCTTGAACTCGATGTCGATTCCTTTCAGTACCTCTTGTTTCTGTGTCTTTGTAATGTTATAACTTTTTTGCAGGTTTGCGATCCGAAGCAGGGCCATATCGATATAAAACGCTCCTATTTGTTTGATTTATTTACAATTATAGGACATATTTGTGAAAGAAAAACAGAAATAATGTAATTTTTGTTGCGTTCAATTGAAGAAAAAGAAAAATTACAGTGATAAGGACACTTTTTGCAAAACAAAAGAGCGGATATGACAATCCGCTCCGCCCTGTGCTTCACGAAAAAGGCGAACCTTTCTGCGCCCCGCCTTTCCCGAAAAAATTATTTTTACTCCAAAGATACGATATAATAGTACACGGGCTGACCGCCGAAATGGGCGTCCACGTCGCAGTCGGGATAGAGTTCGGCAAGTTTTTCCTTCATCGCCTCCGCCTGTTCCTCCGTGACGTCCTCGCCGTAATAGAGCGTGATGACCTCGTGCGAAGGATCCTTGAGTTTGGCGACGAGCGCGAGCAGCGTTTCGTCTACATCCGCGCCCTTGGCAAGGATCTTCTTGTCGTCCAGCCCGATGATGTCGCCCTCCGTGATGTGGAAACGGCCGACGGTGGTGGTGCGCACGGCGTGCGTGACCTGTCCCACCCTGACGTCCGAAACGGCGTTGGTCATGTTGGTCTTGTTTTCCGCCACGGAGACTTCGGGGTCGAACGCCAGCGCCGCCGCAAAGCCCTGCGGGATGTTTTTGGTCGGAATGACGTGGATGGTGCGGTTTTCGACGAGCGCCTTTGCCTGTTCCGCCGCCAGAATGATATTCTTGTTGTTCGGGAACACGAACACATTGGAGGCATTGACGCGCATGACCGCGTCGGCAATGTCGTTTGCCGAGGGGTTCATGGTCTGCCCGCCCTCGATGACCTTATCCACAAAGAGGTCCTTGAAGATGTCCGCAATGCCCTTGCCCGCGCAGATGGAAACCATGCCCATCTCTTTCTTTTCCCGCTCCCTCTTGGCGCGGACCTGGCGGTTCTCCTCGAGCATGTTTTCGATCTTGATGCGGTCCAGTTCGCCGAGTTCCAGCGCATAGGAGAGCGCCCTGCCCGGCGTGTTGGTGTGCACGTGCACCTTGACGAGTTCGAGGTCACCGATGCAGATGACCGAGTCGCCGATGCGCATGAGTTTTTCTCTGAGCCGTTCGATGTCGACGAGCGTGGTGCTCTTTTTGAGGTTGATGACGAAAAATTCCGTACAGTAGGCAAATTCGATCTCGCCGAGGTCGAGGTTGATGATGTCCGAATTGTCGCCGAACACGTCCTCTTCGCTCTTGGCTTCCTGCGCGGCGCCCTCCACTTCGTCCTCGCTGATCTCCTCGCCCGCGAGTGCGGCGCGCCAGCCGCGGAAGATGGTCATGAGCCCGACGCCGCCGCTGTCCACGACGCCCGCCTTTTTGAGCACGGGCAAGAGCTCGGGGGTCATGGCGAGCGCCCGGTCGCCCTCTTTGATGATGTCGTCCAGAAATACGTCTATATCCTTGTTGCGCCCCGCGTTCTTGACGGCATATTCGCCCATCATGCGGATGACGGTGAGGATGGTGCCCTCTTTGGGGATGGAAACGGCGCCGTATGCGACCTTCGTCCCCGATTCAAGCGCCTTGGCAAACAATCTGCAGTCGATGGGTTTGCCCTCGCGGAACACCGAACAGATGCCCCGCAGGATCTGGGAAGTGATGACGCCCGAATTGCCGCGGGCGCCCTTGAGCGCCCCCTTGGCGACGGCGTCGCAGATCTCGGCGATGCCGTTGGAGGAACAGGCGTTCATCTCGCGCACGGCCGATTGAAGGGTGAGGGACATATTGGTGCCGGTATCGCCGTCGGGAACGGGAAAGACGTTCAACGCGTCCACTTTGGCGCGGTTGACGTCCAGCGTCCTCGACCCGCTGATGATCATTTTACGGAAATCCGTAGTGCCGATGGTTTTATGCATATCTGAATGTTTTCAACTCCTTGAATGATTTCCGTCCCCGAACCGAAAGGCGCGGGAACGGAAAAAGAGCCAAGTCGTCAAAGCTTGACCCCGATCACATTGACGTTGACCGTGTCCACGATCATGCCCGTGAAATACTCCACCTTGTACTTGACGGCCTCCTTCAGGGATTCCGCCACCGCATTGATGGATACGCCGTATTTCACGACAACGTAAACGTCTATATAGATCCTGTTGCCGGAGGTGGTGACGCGCACGCCCCTGCCGCCGACGTCTTTTTTCAAAAATTCCGCAAGAGAATCGGTAAAACGCCGTGCCACCGTCTTGACGATGCCGTAGCTTTCCATGGTGGCATAAGAGGCGACCTTGGCGATCGCCAGATCGGAAATGGATATTTTACCGTAAGAGTTGCTTGTATTGACTGACATATGATTCTCCCGTTTACAATGTTCATTGTACATTATTTCTTGCCTTTTGGCAAGCGTTTCGGAATTTTTTTCGGGATTTTTTTATTTTTCTTTCAAACGAGCTCCGTTTTTGATTGATTTTTTTTCGGTTTGATGATATAGTATTTATGCTTACGGTCAAGCGGCCGTTTTATTCTTTGTTTGAGAAATTTACCTCGGAGGTGTGAATAATGTCCAGAATTTGCAGTATTTGCGGAAAGGGGCAGACGTCCGGCAACAACGTCAGCCACTCCAAGCGCAGAACCAGAAGAACCTTCAAAGCCAACGTGCAGAAGGTGAGTTTCGTGCAG
>CAZTND010000038.1:6891-13867 GCA_964615285.1 uncultured Clostridia bacterium | reverse complement strand
TTTCGATACCAAAGCAACACAAGGCTACGTCTTGTTTTAATATCCGAAAAAAGGGTTTTGCCCTCCGCACCGCCCGCCAAAGGGGCGCTTTTTTGGGCGAATAGAATTTCGGCTTTGTTTCAGGTAAATCGCCTACGCAAGGGCGCGGGAACGGCGTTCCCGCGTAAAAAATGCCTGAAAAAGCGGAGCAATGTTCCGCATCAGTCGTCGCAGACGAAAAAAGCAAGGCAAAGCCTTGCTTTATGCGTTCTTATATTATCGGGGGCGCCGCCCCTTTTGTAAATCCCCGAAGGGGCATTGTCCCTATTGACGCTCAAGTCGTGCAAGCAGCGCCTTGCGCGGGTCAGGTTGCCCGTTTGCTCTCGAAATCCTGCCAATATTCGTTGACCGCCAGCTCGGGCGCTTCGCCGAAGAACGCCTGCCCCGCGTACTCGTCCCCCTGCAGGTAGTACATCAGCCACGCCGTCACATAAGGGTCCGCCTGCCACAAAAGATCGCCGTGTCCGGTGTCCTCGCGCCGCGCCAGCACGGCGTCGCCCTGCAAAGAATCGTAACTTTCTTCAAGGTCGTCGTAAGAAACGATAAACCCTTCAAGTCCCGCCGTGCCCGCAAGCAGCAGCGTGGGAATTTCGATCCCGCTCGTGTCGTATGTATACGGTTCGTCCTCTTCTTCCGGTTCCGCGTCGGCGTCGCCGTCCTCCGCCTCCTCGTCAAAGTGCCAGCCCAACAGGTTGGCAAGGTCGTGGCTCACGCAGCTCAGCGAAAAACAGACTTTATACAGGCTGCCGCTCTCGTACTGCGTGATGGCGTTGAAGGCGCCCATGCCGCCCTGCGAGTGCCCGCCGATGCCGATGCGCTCTTTGTCCACCATCGCGGACAGTTCTTCGTCGTCCAGAACAAAGGTCAGCGTTTCGTCCGCCGCTTTCCCGTCCCACGAGGTCTCGTAATCGTTTCCCGCGACGACGAACCCCCAGGACGCCAGATGATAGAACACGTCCTCATACCGCTGATAGGGACAGGCGGTGCCGTTGACCAGAATGACGAGAGGATAGGTTTCCCCCTCTGCGCCATCGGGGAACCAGACTTTGTAATGATTTTCCGCGCCGCCGTCGTAATTTTCGGCGGTGTACTCTTTGGCTTCCACCGCATAGGGCCCCAATTGCGCGTATTTTTCTTCGATCGCGCCGCCCGTCGTCTGATCTTCCCAATAATCGTCCGCCACGGTGGGCAGGGCGTATTGAACGGATAAAGTGATGACCGTAATCAACAGGGAAAGCAAAAGGGCGCCCGATACGGACAGCCAAACGATGCGCCGCACGAAAAGTTCGTTTTTTCTTTTGATCGTCTTGTTTGCCGACATAGCGTTTCTCCCCGTACAAGAGGTTTGTCTTTTTTATGCCGCAGCCGCCGTGCGGCGGAAAACGCCGCCCGCGGACAGGCAGGGCCGTTCGGTCGGAGCCTTGCCCTTATCATACTCTTTCTGCGGGGAAATGTCAAGAGGGTGGGCGCAAACTGTATCAAAAAAATTCCGTTCTTTCTTGAAAAGAAACGGAATATATGGTTTTTCATTCCTGTTTTGTGTTCCATACGGGAAAAATGCGCCGAAAAATCGGCGGCTGCCCGCGCGGTCAGCGCAGGTCGTCCTGGGGGCGGAAAGCGATCAGCCAGAATGCCAGCCAGGCGGCGGCAACGGCCTGCAATGCGTGCGCGACGCGGTAGAGCATTTCGTTCCCGAAACAAAGGAACAACAAAAGGTCGAAGGAAAACAGCGCGTACACCGCCGCACAGATTCCGAAGGCAATGAGCAGCGAACCGCAGACGATACAACTCACTTTCATATTCTTACTATGCGCCGCAAGGCGATTTTTATGCCGCCCATGCCTGTGTTTTCCGGGCGGCACGCAGGTTTTTGCTGCGGGCTTATCCGAGCGCTTTTTTGCTTGCGATCCCGTGCGGGAGGAGCGCGGCGTTCAAAGCGCCGCGTTTATTCGGATATGTTTTCGACGACCAGCCGGTCAAAGTCCACCGATTCCACAAAATCGCGGGGGAGAAATTTGACGTGGCGGAACTTTGCAAGCTGAAAGACGTGCGCCTTCAAAATTACGGGCGTGGGTGTGTCCAGGGCGTCGCACAGCTCCGCCATATAGTCAAAGAAATGCGACCAGGTGACCCGTTCGTCCTTTTCCAGCGTGCACTGCTTCTGAATTTTACCGTCCTTCATGACCTTTGCCCAAAGCCGCATGGAAACAAGCCCTCCTTTTGTCCCATTATACAAAAAACCGCGCGGAAAGTAAATAACTTTCGGGTCAAAAACCGAAAAATCGTTGACTTTATGCGAAAAGAGGAATACAATATAGGAAACAAGGAGCGGAGGAAACACATGGAAAACATCGAAAAACAGATTTTGCGTGTGCTGAACGAGGACTGCCGGTTCACGGCGGAAAAGATCGCCGTCATGCTGGGCGTGAGCGAACGGGAAGTCAGGATCGCCATCGAGGGGATGGAAGCGCGCGGCGTCATCGTCAAATACGCCGCCATCACCAACGCCGAGGCGATGGACGACGACGTGGTGGAGGCCCTCATCGAGGTGCGCGTCACCCCCAAGAAGGGACAGGGGTTCGACGGCCTCGCCGAGGAGATCTCCCGCTATGACGAGGTGACGGGCGTCTATCTCATGAGCGGGGCGTACGATCTTGCCGTGTTTGTGGCGGGCAAATCGCTTCGGAGCATTTCCCGCTTCGTCTATGAAAAGATCTCCACGTTCTCGGGCGTTACGGGCACCGCCACGCACTTTATCCTGCGCAAGTACAAGATAGAGGGCAACATCACCTTCAAGGCGCCGGGCGAAAAGAGGTTGTCCTTCCAGCCATGAAAGACTTTGTTTCCGAAAAGGTCAAAAATCTGAAACCGAGCGGCATCCGCAAGTTCTTCGACATCGTGCACGAGATGAAGGACGCCATTTCTTTGGGCGTGGGCGAGCCCGATTTCGTCACGCCCTGGACGGTGCGCGACGCCGGCGTGCGTTCCATTCAGAAGGGCTATACCCAGTACACGGGCAACCGCGGGCTGCCCGAACTCCGGGAAAATATTTCCGCTTACATGCAAAAACGCTTTGCCGTCGACTATCCCGCCGAACACATCATCGTCACGGTGGGCGCAAGCGAGGGGATAGATCTCGCCCTGCGGGCGGCGCTCGACGAAGGGGACGAGGTCCTGGTGCCCGATCCCTGCTATGTTTCCTATGCGCCGTGCGTCACATTGGCGGGGGGCATGCCCGTGTCCATCGACTGCAAGGCGGAAAACGGGTTCATCGTCACGCCCGAGGAGCTGGAACGGAAGATCACCCCGCGCACCAAGGCAGTCATCCTCGCCTATCCCAACAATCCCACGGGCGGCGTCATGACCCGCGAACAGCTGAAAAAAATCGCGCCCCTCATTGAAAAGCACGATCTTCTGGTCATTTCGGACGAGATATATGCCGAGCTGACCTACGGGGGCAAGCACTGTTCGGTCGCCGCCCTCCCCGGCATGAAGGAGCGCACCGTGCTCATCAACGGTTTTTCCAAGGCGTTCGCCATGACTGGCTGGCGGGTCGGCTTTGTCTGCGCCCCCGCGGGCATGGACGAGGGCATGTTCAAGATCCATCAATACGGCATCATGTGCGCGCCGACGGCGGGGCAATATGCCGCCAATTACGCCCTGAAAGAGGGATTTGAGGATAATTTTTCGGTCGTCGAGGAGATGCGGGAAGAGTACAACCGCCGCCGCCGCTTCGTGGTAAAGAGTTTCAACGACATGGGGCTGTCCTGCTTTGAGCCGAAGGGTGCGTTTTACGTCTTTCCGTCGGTCAGATCGACGGGGCTGAGCGGCGAGGCGTTCGCCGAAAAATTGCTGCGCGAAAAGCGGGTGGCGGTTGTGCCGGGCAGCGCGTTCGGCGCTTGCGGGGAAAATCACGTCCGCTGTTCTTACGCCTCGTCCATGGCGCAGCTTGCCGAGGCAATGGACCGCATCGCCGATTTCGTCGCGTCTCTCAAGGGCTGAAAAGGCCCGGCCCATGCCTGCGTCTTTGCCCCGAAAGCGCAATCGGCGCGCGCATTTTTGCGCCCCGCGCCGCCGCGATCGAACGGGTTTTTGCAAAAAAATTGTCCGAAATTTCGGACAATTTTTTTTGCCGCCCCTATTGACACCGCAGAAAAGGTGTGATACAATTATACTGCGATAGGGTAGCCTTGGCGTGCGAATACGACCGTTTCTAAGCGAAGGAGAAATTTTGATGGGAACTATGGGGAAAAAGCGTTGCGGCGGGTCGGCATTGCCGCTTTGACGGCGCTCCTGCTCTTCTGCATCGGGGTGATTGTCCTCGTCGTGTGGTGCGTCTATGCACTCATTCGGATCTCCACGCCGTCGGAACTCGATAAGCTGACGGTGGAGATGGTTCTCGACTACTTCGAGGACACGCCGGAGGAGACAGTCCTTTCTTATGTCGTCGGCGTCGATTACGGCGCGTCGGGCGCAGAGCAGACGATCGCCGCCGCCGAATTCTGCGCAATGTTGGAAAACTGCGGGGCGGAAGATGCGGACGAAGAGCCGGATACTTATAAAAAGACCGAGATCGAAGTCTGGTGGTACGACGGGAGCGAGGAGTACGAAAACCGCCGTGCCGTCTATATTTACCCGACGGAGAACTTCCTGCAATGCGTCGGTATGGGGTTCATGTCGCCCGCTTACGTTTGCAGTTATACCGTCGACGGGACGGCGTTCGACGCCATGCTCTGACCGCGGCGGAGCTCTGACTGTTGCCGAAAAAAGAGGAGAACAGGGTAGAGTACGGCAAAACGGGGCGAAACCCGCGGGACGGAGGGCCTTTGCGGATTTTTGCCCCGCAACAATATTTTGCGCCGCACGGGGTCAAAGGCGTTGACAAAAGCGGCGGGATACAGTATAATGGAATATGGAGAAATAGCCGTGACTTTCCCGTACGGGCGGAAAGCCACGGTTGTATTTATAGCCCGAAACAAAAAAGTAACGAGAGGTGTTTTTCAATTATGGCAGATCAGTTTTTTATGACCAAAAAGGGATATGACGAGGCGGTCGCCCGGCTCAAATATCTGCAGACGGAAAAGCGGCAGGAAGTCGTCGCGCGCATTCAGGAAGCCCGCAGCCACGGCGACCTGTCCGAGAATGCCGAATACGACGCGGCGCGCAGCGAACAGTCCGCCGTCGAGGGCGAGATCGCCGAGCTGGACTATAAGGTCAAAAACGCCGTCATCGTCGAGGAGAACGCCGACGATTCCTACGTGCACATCGGCTGTTTTGTCAAGGTATACGACTCCATGTTCGAAGAGGAGTGCGAGTACGAGATCACGGGCTCCATGGAATCGGATCCCGCGGTGGGCAAGATCTCCAACGAATCGCCCGTCGGTGCCGCGCTCATGCGCCACAAGGTGGGGGACGAGGTGGAAGTCAACTCCCCCGACGGCGTGTATACTCTGAAAATTCTCGACATCAGCGTCAAATAATCAAAAAATTTGCAAGGAAACAGACCCATGGCAGAAAAGATCATTGAAGGACAAGCCGCCGACAACACCGAAGAACTGGCGGAACAGGCGCGCATCCGCCGCGAAAAATTACAAAAGCTGCAGTCCGAGGGAAAAAATCCCTACGAAAAGGTGAAATATCCCGTCGACGCCTGTGCCGCGGGCATCAAGGCGGGCTTTGCCGCGTACGAGGGCAAGACGGTCACGCTCGCCGGGCGGCTCATGTCCCGCCGCATCATGGGCAAGGCTTCCTTTTCGCACATCCAGGACCGCGACGGCTCCATCCAGCTCTACATCACCCGCCAGGACATCGGCGAAGAGGCGTACGCCTCCTATAAGAAGGATTTCGACATCGGCGACATCGTCGGCGTAAAGGGCTTTGTGTTCCGGACCCAGACCGGGGAGATCAGCGTGCACGCGCAGAGCCTTGAAATGCTCTCCAAGGCGCTCCTGCCCCTGCCCGAAAAGCAGCACGGCCTCGCCGACCGCGACCTGCGCTACCGCAAGCGCGAGCTCGACCTCATCGTCAATCCCGCCGTGCGGCAGACCTTTCTGACCCGCACGAAGATCTTAAAGGAGATCCGCGCCTACCTCGACGGCAGGGGGTACACCGAGGTGGAAACGCCCGTCCTTTTGACGCTGGAGATCGGCGCGGACGCCCGCCCCTTCAAGACCCACCACAACGCGCTGGACATCGACATGTACCTGCGCATCGAAACCGAGCTGTACTTAAAGCGGCTCATCGTCGGCGGGCTGGAGCGCGTGTACGAAGTGGGCAGAATCTTCCGCAACGAGGGCATGGACTCCTCGCACAACCCCGAGTTCACCACCATCGAGATGTACGAAGCGTACAGCGACTACATGGACATGATGGACATGATCGAGGACCTCTATAAGACGGTCACGCAGAAAGTCTGCGGCACGCTGCAAATCGAATACCAGGGCACGCCCATCGACATGGGGCACTGGGAGCGCCTGACCATGGCCGAGGCGGTCAAAAAATATGCGGGCGTGGACTATAACGCCTGGCAGACGGACGAAGAGGCGCGCGCCGCGGCAAAGGAACGCGGCGTGGAAGTCGAACAGGGCGAAAAGGCGACCAAGGGCCATGTGCTCATTGCCTTTTTCGAGGCGTTCGTCGAGGACAACCTCGTCCAGCCGACTTTTATCTATGATTATCCCGTGGAGAACTCCCCGCTCGCCAAGCGCAAGGCGTCCGACCCCGCGTTTACCGAGCGGTTCGAGTATTTCATCTACCGCCGCGAGATGGGCAACGCCTTCTCCGAACTGAACGACCCCATCGACCAGCGCGAACGCATGGTGAAGCAGGTGGAAGCCAAGCGCGCGCAGGGCAACAACGACGCGCAGATCGACGAAGATTTCATCACCGCGCTCGAATACGGTCTGCCCCCGACGGGTGGGCTCGGCATGGGCGTGGA
>CAZTND010000038.1:0-6791 GCA_964615285.1 uncultured Clostridia bacterium | reverse complement strand
CTTAAAAGCGGAGCATTGCTCCGCGTCCATCGCCGCAGGCGATAAGACCGCAAGGCAAAGCCTTGCTCTGTGCGTTCACTTATTATTAAGGGGTTCTTTCTCGGGCGAACGGAATTTCGCCCTCGGACAGCAAATCGCCTTGCATATGCGATTTGCCTTGCGCCGTCGGAAAACGATCATCGATCGTTTTCGAGTGGCTCACCCTTAAAAATCCCACATTGCGCAAGCTTTCGTCTTGCGTGCAAAGCGGGGCGGCATGCCCGGAACGGCGGTAAAATTGCCGCACCCATGCCATGATTCTTCGGTCGAAACGCGGGGCGTTCCCCGCGGCGGACAAATATAATTTTTCGGGGGGGGGGCGTCCTTTCCGGGCGTTCGTCCGCGGCAAGGAGAGTTTTATGAAAAGCAAAAATCCCAAAGTTGTGCCATGGCTCATCGTCGTTTCGGCGTACCTCATGTTGCTGCCGTTCCTGGCGGTGTTCATCGCTCTGCTGGCGGGGGCGGAAGTCCCCGACGGCGTCGTGGCGGCGGTGGAAATCGTCGCGCTGGCGGTCGGCATCGCCGCCATGCTGCTGTGCTTTGTCAACCTGATTTCGGCGGTTCTCGGCTTTATGCAGGACCGTCCCGCGCCCTTCGGTACGACCGCGGCGGTTAAAATCGCGCTCATCCCCTTCTATGCGGCAAGCCTCTTCATCTGGATCCTGTTGGGGATCGCCGGCATCGTCCTGCTCAACCCCATGTTTTTGGCGCTCGGCGCGGTCGTCTTTATCATCATCGGCCTTTCCGTCGCCTGCGCTTACCTCATCATGCTGGCAACGGGCGTACATAACATGGCGTACCTTTTGAAAAAGGCGTGGCGGGAAAAGGATTGGAAGGCTCTCTTTTGGCTCGTGCCGCACTTCATTTTCTGCGCGGATGTGATCGCGGCAATTTTGCTTTGGCGCAGGGAGCAGCGGAAAGCCGTTCCATTCGGTCCGGCGTTTTCATCCGAGGAAGAGCCGGCGGGACAGGACTGAAACGTCGGCTTTGAAAAGACATCCCGTGTCGGGAAACAAAAATACATTGATTTGTTGACGGCGCGGAAAAAGTCTTTTCGCGCCGTTTTGCTTTTCCGCACGGCGGGTATACTATAAAATATAAGGAGCATGCCCGTGTTTGACAGGCGTTATACGGCGGACTGCCGCATCTACAACATGCTTGCCGCTGCGCCGCGGCATCTCTCCTTCCATACCCCCGGGCACAAAGAGGGCAAGTGGGACATCACCGAGCTTTCCTTTTCGGATAACCTCGCCAACCCGACGGGCGTCCTGAAAGAGGCGCAGGCGGACGTCGCGAAGATATTGGGCGCGGCAAGAAGTTTTCTTCTCACCGACGGCAGCACCTGCGGCGTGCTCTCCATGCTGTACGCGGCAAAGCCCGCAAAACTCGTCTTTTCCGCGGCGGCGCATAAGAGCGTGTACAACGCCTGCCGCCTGCTGGGCATCGAACAGATCGTTCTGGATGTCGAATACAGAGGCGGCATTCCGCAGCAGCCGACGCCTTCCGCCATTGCCTCCGCCCTGCAAAACGCGGGCATGGGGGCGGGGAAAGGGACGGCCGCCGTGCTTCTGACTTCCCCCGACTATTACGGCAACGTCGCCGATCATGCCGCCGTGCGGCGGATATGCGAAGAGAGCGGCGCGCTGCTGCTTTGCGACGGGGCGCACGGCGGGCACCTGCACGGCACCCCTTTGCACGCGGGGGCGTGGTGCGATCTGTGGGTGGACGGCGTGCACAAGAGTCTGCCCGCCTTCACGCAGGGCGCGGTGGTGTCAGCGCGGACCGAGCCCCTCGGGGCGCGGCTCGCGGCGGCGGTGGATGTATTCCGTACGACCAGCCCGTCCTATCCCATCCTTGCCGGCGTGGAATATGCGGTCAAGTATCCCCGCAACCTGCGATTGGAGAAAGCGGCGGAAGAGTTCAAGTGTCGCTTTCATGCCTACGAAAATGCCGATTGGACAAAAATCGTGCTCTCTTACGGCAAAAACGCCGCCAAAGTCGCCGCCGCGCTCGAAGGGGCGGGCATCTATCCCGAATTTTGCGACGGGGGGAACATTCTGTTTTATCTCTCGCCCGCCCAGCCCCTGGCGCAGTTGAAAAAACTTGTAAGCGCGTTGCAGCCCTTTGAAGGCTTGCGCGCAGGCGGGCAAAACGAAGCACCCATGCCCGTGTATCGGGCGGGAAAGCGCACGGGAAAGACAGAATGGGTACCCTTGAAAGACGCCCTCGGGCGGACGTGCGCGCGGGACGCGGGGCTCTTTCCCCCCTGCCTGCCCGTGATATGTGCGGGGCAGAGGATAGAGAAAGAACACATACAAAGGCTGTCGGGCGCAACGGGCGTCTACGGCATAGAAGAAGGCAGGATAGCGGTGTACATATGAGAGGAAAATTGATCAGTTTCGAGGGCTGCGAAGGCTCCGGCAAGACGACAAAACTGAAAATGCTGAAGGGGTATCTGGAAGAGAAGGGCATTCCCTATCTCTACACGCGCGAACCGGGCGGCAATCCCGTTTCGGAAAATATCCGCGCGGTCATTCTGGATCCTGAAAACGCCGCCATGACCGCCGAATGCGAGGCGCTGCTGTACGCGGCGGCGCGCGTGCAGCTCTTGCACGACGTCATCGAACCCGCGCTGGCAGCGGGGAAGCTGGTGGTCTGCGACCGCTATGTGGACTCCTCGCTCGCCTACCAGGGCGAAGCGCGCGGGCTGGGGCAGGACTTCGTGCGCAAGATCAATTCGTATGCGTTTGAAAAATACCTGCCCGACTGCACGGTGTTTCTGGACATCTCTCCCGAGCGCGCCTTTGCGCGGAAGCACGGCGCGGACGAGAACGACCGCATGGAGCGGGAGGGGCTGGCGTTTCACAACAAGGTGTATGCCGGCTATCTGCAGATCGCGGCGCAGGAGCCCGAACGCTTTGTCCGCGTGGACGCATCCGGCACCAAGCAGGAGACTTTTGACAGAGTTCTGGACTTGCTCCGCTCCCGCGGTATTCTGTAACATCGCCGTCCGTAAGGGGCGACAACTTAGGATTTTCAAGGAGCGAGGCTTCTTGAATGGGAGTGCAGAGGGCAAAGCCCTTTGCAAATAAACAGCCCCTTTATAAGCGGAGCGGACGTTCCGCGCATAACTCGGGTTTCCAAAGGGTTTTTGACCCTTTGGCGGGTGAAGGGCAGCGCCCTTCAGAATCAATAGCCTTTTATCAGCGGAGCATTGCTCCGCGTCCATCGCCCGAAGGGCGATAAAATTGCAAGGCAGAGCCTTGCTTTTGTAAGATTATTTTTATCAAGGGGTTCCACCCCTTGACCCCGCGAAGGGCGTAACGCCCGCCCGACACCCAAGTTGCGCCAGGCAAAGCTTTTCTTGTCTGAACAGGAACGAACGTCCCTTTCAAGACGGGCATGCCCCGTTGGAAAAACGAAAAAGGAGAGAACCGTGGAACAGCTGCTCCGTTCGACAACCGCATATAAATTGCTCGCGCGCGAGGCGAAAGAGGACAGGCTGGCGAATACCTGTCTGCTGCTCTTTCGGGACGAGGACAATCTGCGCGCCGCGCTCAAGGTCTTTGCCGCCCTCTTTTTCGACGGGAGCGAGCGGACGGGGGCGCGCATCGGGCGGGAGAGCCATCCCGACTGCCTCTTTTTTCCCGCGCCCGGCAAGGCGCCCGACAAGGACATGGCGGAGGCGGTCGTCGAGGAGAGCTTTTTGAGCCCCGTTGAGGGGAAGCGCAAGCTCTTTGTGCTCGACAATATGCACCGCGCCAATGCCGTCGCGCAGAACAAACTGCTGAAAATTCTCGAAGAGCCGCCGGCGGGGGTGTACTTCCTTCTCGGCGCGGCGAGCGAGTTTCCGCTGCTGCCCACCGTCCGGTCCCGGGCGGAGCGGCTGGATGTTCCGCCCTTTTCCGAATCACAGCTGACGGCGTTTCTGGAACGGACCTATCCCGGGTGCAAAGATGCGGCGGCGTGCGCGGCGGCGGCCGACGGGGTGCCGGGGCGTGCGCAGCGGCTGCTGCAGGGCGGCAGGTATGCCGAACTGTCCGCGTTGGCGTTCGGCTGTGTGTCGGCGTCGGCGGGGGAGATCCCCGCGGCGGCGCGCGCGTTGAACGGCGTGAGCGAAAAAAACGAGTTCATCGCCATCGTGCGGCGCATGTATCGGGACATGCTCTTTTTCAGGACGGGGCAGCCGTATGTCACGCAGGGCGCGGAAGGGGCGCGGCTGCGCTCGCTGTCGGAAACGTTTCCCCCCGCCCTTCTGGTATTCGCGCTGGAAACGTTCGCCGCGGCGGAAAAACAACTTACATTCAACGCCAATCTTTCCCAATGCACGGAGGTGGCGCTCTGGAAGATCGATAAGGAGAAACGAAAATGCAACAAATCGTAGGAGTCAAATTCAAAAATACACCCAAAATCTATTATTTCTCCCCGGCGGCGGGCGAGGAATACAAGCGGGGAACCGAAGTCATCGTCGAGACCGCCAAAGGGCTGGAGAACGGTACCGTGGTCCTTCCGCTCAAGGAAGTCGGGGACGAAGAGGTCGTCTCCGCGCTCAAGCCCATCCTGCGCATCGCGGACGAAAAGGACCTTGAAAAGATTCGCAGGAACGCGGAACGCCGCCCGGAGGCGATGAAGGTCTGCCGCGCATACATTCAAAAACACGGCCTGGACATGAAGCTCATCGACTGTGAGTTTACGTTTGATGGCGGCAAGGCGGTCTTTTATTTCTCCGCGCCCACGCGCGTGGACTTCCGCGACCTCGTCAAGGACCTCGCGGGAGAGTTCCACCTGCGCATCGAGCTTCGGCAGGTCGGCATCCGCGACGAAACGCGCATTTTGGGCGGCATCGCCCCCTGCGGCCGTCCGTGCTGCTGTTCCTGCGGGCTGAGCGACTTCAAAAAAGTCACCATCAAGATGGCAAAAACGCAGGGGCTTTCCCTCAATCCCGGCAAGATCAGCGGGCTGTGCGGCAGGCTGATGTGCTGCCTGGATTATGAAAACGATTACTATGCGGGCGTGTGCAAGCAGATGCCCAAAATCGGCTCGGAGGCCATCTCCCCCGAGGGGCGCGGCACCGTCGTGTCCGTCAACATGCTCAAAATGGAGGTCAAGATCAAGATCGAGACCAAAGAGGGCGGTTTGATCTATAAAGATTTCCCCGTGTCCGAATTGCAGATCAGGCGGGGCGGGCATTTTGAAAAGGACGGCGTGCCCGTCGAAGAGCCCGAGGAACCCGAAACGACGGCCGGATCGGAGGATGCGGAGATTTCCGCCGCGGCGAACGCAGCGCCGAAGGAGGAGCGCGCCGCCGCACATAAGGAACAAGCCGCCGGGCGGGAAAACAAGGCGCCGCGGGAGGGCGGGGACCGCGACCGCCGCGGCCGCCGCGACCATCGGGACAAGCGGAATGCCGCGGGCAGCCGCGGCGGACAGGGCGGACAAAACGCAAAGAACGGCGGGGAGTCCGGCCCGCGCGAGCGGAATCGCCGGGAGAACCGCAATGAACCGCAGGGCGGGCGGGAGAAAAAGCCCCGCGGCGAAGCGGTCCCGTCGGCGCCGCAGGATTGAATTTTGTTTTTTTGTAAAAAAACGAAAAAATTTTCCCGCAAAGTCTTTACTATTTTTGTCGAATGTGATATAATACAAAATAACAAAACAAAGGGAGGTATTCAACCATGGCACATACCGTTTCCGATGAATGCGTAGCCTGCGGCGCTTGCGCGGACACCTGTCCCGTTTCGGCGATCGAGATCACCGATAAGGCGGTCGTCAATCCCGAGACCTGTATTGACTGCGGCGCTTGCGAGGACGTCTGCCCCGTCGGCGCGATCCTGGCGGAGTAAGTCGCTCCGGTGACATACGAAAGAACGTAAAGACGCGGAAGCAGAATAGATTGCTTCTGCGTCTTTTCCGTTTATAAGCGGCGTTGCACGATCGCTTTTTTCGGGCATGGGTCGGGGGAAAGTGACGGTTTTACAGGAGGAGAAGGCATGAACGGGCTTTCGGCGGATGAAAGGCTGGAAGATCTTCTGATCGGCGGCATGAAAATCATACAGAATGAAAAGTATTACCGCTTCACGTCGGACGCGGTGCTTTTGTCCCGCTTCGCACGCTGCAGATCGGGCGAGGAGGCGGCGGATTTCTGTTCGGGCAGCGGCATCGTGGGGCTGCATTTTTACGCCCTGCATCCCGCGCTCGTGCGGCACATGACCCTCTTCGAGATGCAGGCGGAACTTGCCGACATGAGCAGGAAAAGCGTTTTGCTCAACGGTCTGGAAGAAAAATTTTCCGTCATGAACTGCAAGGTGCAGGACATTCCCGCGGCATATGTCGGACATTTCTCGCTCATTCTCTGCAATCCGCCCTATGAAAAAGGGGGAATTGCCTCTTCCGACCCCGCCAAAGCCGCCTGCCGCAAGGAACTTTTCCTGACGCTGGAAGAGTTATGTGCTGCGGTGTCCCGCTGTCTGCAATTCGGCGGCCGTTTCGCGCTCTGTCATCGTGCGGACAGGCTGGCGGAGGTCATGTACACGCTGCATGCCGCGGGGCTGGAACCCAAGCGCCTGCAGCTCGTCGCGGGCCGCGCGGGTGCGCCGCCCTATCTCGCGCTCGTCGAATCGGTCAAGGGCGGCAAGGCGGGGCTGACGGTCCTGCCCTTCCTCGAAAATTCCCCGTCCGTCGGCGACTCCCGTCGTTGACTTGTCGCCGCAGGCGATAACCCGGGATTTTCAAGGGACGTTGTCCCTTGAATGGGA
>CAZTND010000037.1:10807-13981 GCA_964615285.1 uncultured Clostridia bacterium | reverse complement strand
ACGGAATTTTCATAAAAAACGAAGATCTATGTCAGACATAATTCAAATATAAAATTGGGCAAATACAGAAAAGCAGAACCCTTATAGAAAAACCATATTTTATAGAGAACGCAAAAAAATTTGTTGATTTACATTTTTTATCTTTGATAGTTTACGTTGGTTGACGTTGATTTGAATTTGATTTTGATTTTTTAATAAAACTTTATATTTTTATTTGTTTTGAAACAGATTTTTAACGGAAAATTAGAGTTAGAGAATTTTCTTTCTGAAATCGTCTTAATTATTCGTAAAAGCTGCATTTTACGAATAGTTGGCAGTCTCCCTATTTTCTAAAAAAATCTTTCAAAAATATTTTTCGGTGGAGATATGGCGAAAACAAAAGATTATTATCTCGAACGGGATAAGAAAAATCTGAATAGAATCTACGACCTCCTCGATGAACTTCCGCCCTTCGCGGAAGATTATTTCCGCGGGATCGAACAGCGCACGTCTGTGGAAACGCGCTTGAAATACGCCTACGATCTGCGCATTTTTTTCGATTTCCTCGTTAAGACTAAATTCCGCCGCAAGGAAGTCCGTGATCTGACTTTGGAGGATTTAGGTTCGGTGACCGAGACAGACATCGAAATTTTCCTCTCCCGCCTCACCCTCTACACCTTCAAAGGCAAAGACCTGCGCTGCAACGAACGCGCCAAGGCGCGCAAACTCTCCGCCGTTCGCGCCATGTTCAAGTATTTTTTCAACCGCGGCATGATCGACGTGAACAACGCCGCCAAGGTCGAAACGCCGAAATTGCATGAAAAGGAAATTATCCGTCTGGAATCCGACGAAGTTTCGGAGATCCTTGAAAAAGCCGAATCGGGACAAGGCCTTTCCAGGCATGCCGAAGGCTATCACGAACGCACCAGGACGCGCGACACCGCCATTCTGACCCTCTTTTTGGGCACGGGCATCCGTATCAGCGAATTGGTCGGGTTGAACAACGATTCCATCGACTTTTCCAACAATTCCTTCGTCGTACAGCGCAAAGGCGGCAACAAAGCCATCCTCTATTTCTCCGACGAGGTCGCCGTCGCGCTCAAGCGTTACATGGAGGAAAAAGCCGAGGATCCCAAGATCCCTCAAGGAGAAAACGCTCTCTTTTTGTCCCTGCAATACCGCCGCATGACGGTGCGCGCCATCGAAAACCTGGTCAAAAAATACGCGAAGATCGTTTCTCCCCTCAAAAAGATAACGCCGCACAAACTGCGTTCGACCTACGGCACCATGCTCTATCAGGAGACGGGCGACATCTACATCGTCGCCGACGTTCTGGGGCATAAGGACGTGAACACCACCCGCAAGCACTATGCCGCCATCACCGAGGAGAACCGCAAGCGCGTGGCGGATAAAGTAAAATTAAGACCGGAAAAGGACGACTGATGCCCTATCATAAACAAAATTCTTCCGTGGAAAAGGAAACGGAAAACATCTTCATCATCCAGCCCGTATTCGACGGGCAATATACCGCGCTGCACAGGGAAGCCGTGTCGCTCATCGAGAGCGCGGGCGGCGCCTATGCCGGCACGGTCTACCAACACATCCGCGAGATCAATCCCGCCACGTTTATCGGCGCGGGCAAGATGGCGGAGATCGACCATATGCTCGAGGGCTTGGAAAACATCACCGTTCTTTTCAACGGCGAACTCTCCCCTTCGCAGACGCTGAATATCTCCGCCGCGCTGTCGGACCGGAAAGTCATCGACCGCACGACGCTGATTTTGGATATTTTCGCCAAGAACGCTCTGTCGGGTGAGGGAAAACTGCAAGTCGAACTGGCGCAGCTAAAGTATATCTATCCGCGTCTCAAAGGCGAAGGCGCCAAACTTTCCCGCCTCGGCGGCGGCATCGGCACGCGCGGCCCCGGCGAAACGCAGCTCGAAACGGACCGCCGTCTGATCCGCGGCCGCATCCGCTTTTTGAGCTGTAAAGCCGAGGAGATGAAGCGCCGCCGCGCCGGACAGACGGCGCGGCGGCAGAAAAACAGCGCGCGGACGATCGCCCTGGTCGGCTATACCAACACGGGAAAATCCACCCTGATGAACCTTCTGACGGATGCAGGCGTATATGTGCAGAACCAACTCTTCGCCACGCTGGACACGACGTCGCGCCTCTTTCAGATCGAAGGGATCGATTTTATTCTGACGGACACCGTCGGCTTTTTGCGCGAACTGCCCCATCATCTCGTGGACGCCTTCCGTTCCACGCTGGAAAGCGCGGTGCATTGCGACCTGGCACTCATCGTGTGCGACGCGTCGGACGACTATGAGATGCAACTGAAGACCACGCTGGACACCCTGAAGGACCTTGATTTTCATTCCCCCTATCTCGTCGTCATGAATAAGTGCGACAGAGCCGAAAATCGGGAACTTTTCCCGAAAGACTGCGTCTGTATATCCGCGAGGACAGGCGAGGGCATCGACGAACTCAAGCGTCGCATTTTCGGCTGTTTTGCGGACAGACTGCGTCGCATCGAGTTATTCGTGCCCTATGCGCGGTCGGACGAATACAGCAAAATACGCCGCCGCATCGCCGAAAAGCAGGTGGAATACACGGACGACGGGCTAAAAATTTCCGCCGTCATCCCGGAAGAATGCTACGCTGCCTGTAAGCCATTTCTGTCGTCCGCCTCCCCTTTCCGCACCGAATGAGCCCCAAAAATAACAATAGAAATCAATAAATAAAAATGTGCGGTTCTCACAGGGACTAAAAAAGAGCGGAGTTTTTTAATTCCGCTCTTTTTACTCGAAAAATTGTAATTTAATTTGCGTTTTTGCAGCTGATCAAGATATGGCAGGGCGCAAACAACAACGAACAGATCAAAAGCGGGATATTTGCAAGCATTACCCCGCTGAATAAAAACATGCACGACGGCAAAATTGAAAGCAATAAGGCTTTTACTATGCCTGATTTATTCCACAATACCGACCAACAAATTATATAGGCTGCACAAAGAGCGGCGTTGACGATGATGTATATAATCAGCGCTCCGCTGAACCAAAAATTAAAATATGTGTACGGAATATTAAAAACCATAAAAACAATGCAACCATATCTGCCTGTTTGTTCGCAAATGACGGCAGCTTTATTTTTGTAGGCATTATCAAATCGATCTTTGCATGTTATTGCATAGAT
>CAZTND010000037.1:0-10707 GCA_964615285.1 uncultured Clostridia bacterium | reverse complement strand
AACAAATAGGCACATTTCGTCGCTCGCATCACACAAAACAATGGATTTGTCAATAGCAGTCAAAATATTTGTTGTATAAAAAAAGTCCGACACAGTGACCGAACTTTTTTCCTTTTTGCCGCTGCCGTCGGCGGCTATTTTTTGTCCTTTTCGTATTCCTCGTCCGATGCATACACTTTGTCGATCTTGATGCTGACGAAGTCCTTTACGTCCAGGCACTTGCCGCAATTGTCGCAGATTTTGTCCGGATCCAGATCGCACCGTTCGCATTCGCCGCACCCGATGCACGGGCGGTCGTAGAGTTCGCACATTTCGCCGATCCGCATATTTTTCACCCCGCTTCCTGATTCTGCCATAAGTATACTACAAAAAAATATAAATTTCAAGCAAAACGTATAAACAAATGTTTGCAATGTAGAAATATTTGTGCTATAATAGTCGTAGGAGGTGAAATATGATCAAACAGGAACAGCTGGACGAGGTGCTGCGCTTTATAGAGCGGTTCTGCGACGAGAACGGGTACGCCCCCTCCGTCAGAGAGATCTGCAAAGAAATGGGCTTCAAGTCCACCGCCACCGCCTACAACTACATCGACCGCCTGCGGGCGAACGGCATGCTGCAAAAGACGGACAACAAAAAGCGCGCCGTCAGCCTGCAGCGCAATCTGAAGACCATTCCGCTCCTCGGCACGGTCACTGCCGGTACGCCCATCCTTGCGACCGAAAATTACGAGGGATATTATGCCCTGCCTGCCGATGAATTCAAGGGCGATGGGTTGTTTATGCTTCGCGTACAGGGCGACAGCATGATCGACGCGGGCATTTTCGACGGCGACAAGATCGTTGTGCGCCAGCAGCCCACGGCGGAAAACGGCGAGATCGTCGTCGCGCTCATCGAGGATTCCTCCACCGTCAAGCGGTTCTACAAGCGGGAAGGAAAAATTGTCCTGCATCCCGAAAATCCCCGTCTGAACGATATTATTCTGGACGACGTTGTTATCCTCGGCAAGGTCATCGGGCTGGTCCGGAATCTGTAAGGGAAACGATGAACGGGGATAAAACGCCCGAAAGAAAGGACGGCGAAAAAATAGAGATCGCAATGCGTAAAACGGACGGTTTCCCGTCCGTTTTTGTGCTTTTCCGATAATGATATTTTACTTTTTTCCGTCATCCCGCGCGTTGTGCGACAGGAAGGATCAAAAGAATGTTGCAAGCTCCTGTTCGGGTTTTTCGCACTTGACGACCTTCGTTGCATAGATGACGGGTCCGACGGCATGATAGACTTTATGCTTTTCCAGCTTGATCTTCCCTTCGACCGTCACCCAGTCGCGGGTCTGCAAGGGCAGCGAGCCGTCGCTCACGCAGACGATGCCGCAATACTGTATATCCGCTTCGCAGCAGGTCATGACGTGCCTGCCGACGACGAACGTACCGGGCGCCAGCCGCTTGTCGCAGGCGACGATACCCTTGAAATGCACGGTCTTGCCGTCATACGGCTGCATATTTTCGGAGATGTCCCGATAAAACAGCGCATAGTCCCGGTCCTCGATCTGAATGACGGGCGCATTGACGTCGAAGGGCAGCGGGTCCTCGGTGTCGTCAAACTCGGCTTTGCCGTTGATGTCCTCGTAGACGATGTCCGCGCGGCGGGAGATGGCGCGCACGATCTTATGCAACTCGGTCTTATCCGTCCTGGCGGGATCCAGCCGGTTGAAAACGACCATTTCGGCATACTGTATCTTGTCGAATACGAGCTGGCGCATGTTGCGGTTGTAATCGAGAAAGGTATCCGTCTGCACGAACATCATGATCTGATTGAGCATCCAGCCTTCGGGCATCGCCTCGAAAAAGGTATTCATCAGCCACATGCCGTTGTACTCGACCAGCACGCGCCCGATCCCCTTCTCTTTTTGCAATTTGGCCAGGCGCTCCTGCGTGAGTTCCGATTCGTTCTCGATGTAGACGATCTCCACGCCCTTGCAGGCGAAACGGGCGGGGTCGTATTCCTCTTCGCCCTCTTCGCAGACCAAGAGCATGGTCTTTTCGCCCGTGTTGAACCGTTTGTCCTCCAGTGTCTCCTGTATGAATTTTGTCTTGCCCGATTCCAGAAAACCCAGAAAGAGATAGACGGGCGTCTCTTCGATCCGTCTTTTTGCCGTCATATGCGTTTCTTCCTTTCTATAAAATGAATGGCTTTACGCCTTGAAGAGCGCTTTCAGCGCACCTTCGTTGAGCTGACACCCGATCACGCACAGCCTGCCCGTGACCGCAGCGCTTCCCTCGCGCACGTCCGGTTCTCCGGGGATGTAGTCGAAGTGGAGCCACTTGCCGTCTCCGCTACAGCCGTCGACGATGCCCTTGGCGCGCAGGATCGTGCCGTATTTCCCTTCGTCGGAGAGCGCTTCCAACATGCCTTTGAGTTCTTCCGCCGTGTATTTGCGGGTCGTTTCCACGCCCCAGCTCGTGAACACGTCGTCCGCATGATGATGGTGATGATGCCCGTGTTCATGTTCATGGCCATGGTCATGGTCATGATCGTGATGGCAGCACTCCTCCCCTTCGTGATGGTGGTGATGTCCGTGCTCTTCCTCTTCTTCGTCGTGATGGTGATGATGGCAGCCGCATTCGTCGTCATCGTCGTCATCATGCTCGTGCTCGTGTTCGGCGTGCTCTGCGGCAAGTTTCTCCAGTTCCGCCTGCAGGGTATCCTTCTTTTCCATGGCGTCGAGGATGTCCTTGCCCGAAAGCCGGGTGAGCGGCGTGGTGATGAGCGTGGCGTTCGGATTTTCCGCGCGCACCAGGGCGACGGCGTCCGCCAATTTCTGTTCCGCGCATTTGTCGGCGTGGCTCATAACGATGCAGCTTGCCGAACGGATCTGATCGTTGAAAAATTCGCCGAAATTCTTCATGTACATCTTGCACTTGCTCGCATCCACAACGGCGCAGAGAGCGTTGATCTCGGCGTCTTGTAGTTTGGCGTGCTCGACGGCGGCGACGATGTCCGAAAGTTTGCCGACGCCCGACGGCTCGATGATGATGCGCTCGGGGGCGTACTCTTCCGTCACCTGCCGCAGCGCTTTGGAGAAATCGCCGACGAGCGAGCAGCAGATGCAGCCCGAATTCATCTCGGTGATGTTGATGCCCGCATCCTGCAAAAATCCGCCGTCGATGCCGATCTCGCCGAACTCGTTTTCAATGAGTACGACCTTTTGTCCCTTGTACACTTCGCCGATCAGTTTTTTGATGAGCGTCGTCTTGCCTGCGCCCAAAAAGCCGGAAAAAATATCGATTTTCGTCATATATGTCAACCTTCTTATAAAAATTTAACGCAATAAAAAGCCGCAGGCGGCAAACTTAAAAATTGACCGCCCAATTGCCGTCTTTGAAGATCTGCACCCGCTTGCCGTCCGCCGTCACGCCGACGATGGATAGGTCTTTTGTCCCGATCATGAAATCGACGTGGATCATACTGTCGTTGACCCCGCGCGCATGGCATTCCTCCTGCGTCAGGTTTTCAAATCCCTGCAGGCAGTTGGTGAACCCCGCGCCCAGGGCGAGGTGGCAGCTTGCGTTTTCGTCAAACAGCGTGTTATAGAACAGGATGCCCGTATTGTTGATGGGCGAATCGTAAGGGATGAGCGCGCATTCGCCGAGCATCGCCGCCCCTTCGTCCATAGAGATCATCTTTTTCAAGAGATCCTCGTTCTTTTCCGCCTTCACTTCGACGACTTTGCCGCCGGCAAAGCGCACGGAGAAATTCTCGATGAGCTGCCCCTGGTAAGAGAGCGGTTTTGTGGCGTACACGATGCCCTCGGCGACGCCCGCCATGGGAGAGGTGAAAATTTCCTCGCTGGGAATATTGGCGTTAAAGACCCGCCCTTTGAGCGTGCTCTCCGCGCCGCCCATAAAGATGCAGTCCTTGTTCAGTCCCACTTTCAGATCCGTGCCGTTTTCACTCTTGTATTCGAGGGAAACGAGGCGGAGGGAATTGAGATGATCGCATTTTTTGGCGAGGTCGTCGTCATGCCGCGCCCATTCCTTGACAGGATCGGGCCCGTCGGCACGGGAACAGGCGAAGATCTTTTCCCACAGCGCGTCCACCGCCTGTTTGTCGCTGAGCGCGGGGAAGAGTTTCTTAGCCCACGCCTTGCCTGCGGCGGCGGCGATGCACCACTGGTGCCTGTTCTCCATTTTGTCGCGGTACGGTTTTATCACGGGGTATTGTGCCTGCCGCGCCTTGGCGATCTTGTCCATATCCGCGCCGCGGAAGGCGTCGGGGTCGGAGGATTCGATGAACAGGCGGCAGGAGAGATCCTCTGCCTTGAATTTCAATTTGGCTTCCGCCCAAGGGGGCACTTCGGACATTGTTTCCAAGGTCTGATATTCATAGTCGAGTTTTGAAACGGCATCGCATTCCCATTCCATGACGACCCGCTTTGCCCCCGCACGGTAGCACTCTTCGACGACCATCCCCACGAATTCGGCCTGATCGACCGCCGCGGTGACGAACACCGTCTGTCCTTTTTTGACGTTCAGCCCGCTTTTGACGAGCAGTTTTGCATATCGTTTTGCTTTCAGTTTATTCATTGTCGGTCAAGGCTCCTTGTTCCAAGGCGATCTTCATTCCTTATTTTTTCCTTGTTCGTTCTTGTTTTCACCAAACAGCATTATAGCGCGTTTTCGGCTTTCCGTCAAACGTTCTTTATAATAAGGAAGAAGAACCCGTACTTCATATAATAAACGGATTCTTCTTAAAATAAACATTCTGCCCGATTCATTTTTTTATTTTATCGATTTTTTTCTTTTGTTCTGTTTCCATATGGATATAAAATGATTTTATTATGCATGACATAGTACTGCGTATTTATTCAAGATACAGTACGATTTTTCCGTTTTGCAGTGTTTTTTGTACGTCGATGACCCGTTGGTTGGAAGAACCGCGGAATTTCAGGGAGATGTCTTTCAGTTCTTCGACGAACGGCCCGTCCACCAAAATATCCATGCTGCGGATGAGTTCGGCGGTGCATTCTGTGTTTTTATGCGTCTCTTTCAACAGTCCCGTCTTTTCGTCGAACACGAAACCCGTGTAGCACCAGATATTTTTTCGTGGAAATTTTTCACGCACCCGCCTGACGAACGGCAAAAGCGCCCGTTGGTTCTGCGGCTCGAACGGTTCGCCCCCCAGCAGGGAGAGTCCGTTGATATAGCTCTTTTCAAGTTCGGCAAAAATTTCCGCTTCGGTCGCCGCCGTAAAAGGTTCCCCGTAGGAAAAATCCCATGCCACTTGGTTGAAACAGTTCTTGCATCGGTGCGTGCAACCGGAAACGAAGAGGGAGACCCTGACTCCCTCTCCGTTCGCAATGTCACATTTTTTGATGGTAGCGTAATTCATTGTCTGCCGCTCCCTTCCGCCGTTTTTTTCGGCGGACCGCCTTTTCTTACAGATGCAGCACCCGGTCCTGGATCTCCTGCGTTCTGCCCTGATTCCAGAACTGCGTACCGATGTAGCCGCAGGTCCGGCGGGCAACGTTCATCTTGCTCTGGTCGCGGTTGCCGCACTTGGGGCATTCCCAGACCAATTTGCCGTCCTTGTCCTTGACGATCTTGATCTCGCCGTCATAGCCGCAGACCTGGCAGTAGTCGCTCTTGGTGTTCAGTTCGGCATACATGATATTGTCATAGATGAACTTCATGACTTCGAGCACGGCGGGGATATTGTCCTGCATGTTGGGCACTTCCACGTACGAGATGGCGCCGCCGGGCGAGAGGGACTGGAATTCCGATTCAAATTTCAGCTTGGTGAACGCATCGATCTTCTCGGAAACGTGCACATGATAGCTGTTGGTGATATAGTTCTTATCCGTCACGCCCTCGATGATGCCGAAACGCTTCTGGAGCGCCTTGGCAAACTTGTACGTCGTGCTTTCGAGCGGCGTGCCGTAGATGGAAAAGTCGATGTTGTGTTCGGCCTTCCACTCCTTGCACTTGTCGTTCATGTGCTGCATGACGGCGAGCGCGAACGGCTTTGCCTCCTCGTCGGTGTGCGATTTGCCCGTCATGTACTTCACGCATTCGTACAGCCCCGCATAGCCGAGCGAAATGGTCGAATAGCCGCCGTAGAGCAGTTTGTCGATGGGTTCGCCCTTTTTGAGGCGCGCCAGCGCGCCGTACTGCCAAAGGATGGGCGCGGCGTCAGAGAGCGTGCCCTTCAGACGGTTGTGCCGGCACATCAGGGCGCGGTGACAGAGCTCCAGCCGTTCGTCGAAGATCTCCCGGAATTTATCCATGTCCCCGCCCGAAGAGAGCGCGACGTCGGGAAGATTGATGGTGACGACCCCCTGGTTGAAGCGGCCGTAGTACTTGGGCTTTCCGTTTTCATCCACATAGGGCGTCAGGAAACTGCGGCAGCCCATGCAGGTATAGCAATGCCCTTCGCCGTTCCTGTCGATCTTGTATTTGAGCATCATCTTTTCGGAGATGTAGTCGGGCACCATGCGCTTTGCCGTGCACTTCGCCGCCAGCTCCGTCAGATACCAATATTTGCCGTCCTCATGGATATTATTCTCTTCGAGGACGTAGATGAGCTTGGGGAACGCGGGCGTGATCCAGACGCCCTTTTCGTTCTTGACGCCCTGGATGCGCTGCTTTAAGGTCTCCTCGATGATCATGGCGAGGTCTTCCCGCTCGCGGTCGTTGCGCGCTTCGCCGAGGTACATGAACACCGTGACGAAGGGCGCCTGCCCGTTGGTCGTCAGGAGGGTCACGACCTGGTACTGAATCATCTGCACGCCCTTGCGCACTTCCTCGCGCAAGCGCTTTTCGGTGATCTCCTTCGCCGCCTCTTCGTTGTCCACGCCGAGCATGCGCAGTTCTTCTTCAACGCCCTTTCTGATCTTCTCGCGGCTCACCTGCACGAAGGGCGCGAGATGGGTGAGCGAAATGCTCTGCCCGCCGTACTGGTTGGATGCCACCTGTGCGATGATCTGCGTGGCGATGTTGCACGCCGTGGAGAAAGAATGGGGCTTTTCGATGAGCGTGCCCGAAATGACCGTGCCGTTCTGGAGCATATCTTCCAGGTTGACCAGGTCGCAGTTGTGCATGTGCTGGGCAAAATAGTCGCTGTCATGGAAATGGATGAGCCCTTCCTCGTGCGCCCGCACGATGTCGGGCGGCAACAGAATGCGGTTGGTGATGTCCTTGGACACCTCGCCCGCCATATAATCGCGCTGTACGCTGTTGACCGTGGGGTTTTTGTTGGAGTTCTCCTGCTTGACCTCCTCGTTGTTGCATTCGATGAGGCTCAGAATGCGGTCGTCCGTCGTGTTGGTCTTTCTGGCAAGGGCACGCGAATAGCGGTATGTGATATACTTGCGCGCCAGGGCAAACTTGCCGAGCCGCATGATCTCGTTCTCGACAAAGTCCTGGATCTCCTCCACGTTGAGCGCGCGGATCATACTCCTGCCCTTTTCGGTTACGGTGTTCGCGATCGCCTGTATCTGTTCTTCGCTCAACTTGTCGCCGTCAAACACTTCGTTGTTTGCCTTACGCACGGCATTGACGATCTTTTCACCGTCAAAAACAGCTTCTTCTCCGTTTCGCTTGATGATCTTCATATCGATCTCCCCTCCGTAAAAACTCTCTCCGCCGCAGCGTCTTCCTGCGGGAGAGTGATTTCATTATACACTATATATTGTGGTATTGTCAAGCATATTTATCCAATATATAGTATATGTTTTTAATATGGAGGTCGCACGATTTCCCATATCTTCCATAAAAAAATATTATACGGGGCGTTTTTTTATCATACGTTTGCGAGGACGGCGTCCACGCGCCGGCGGCATTCCGCCCCGCCGAGGATGCGCATGACCGTGCACAGGTCGGGCGTATTGGCGCGCCCCGTCAGGGCGACGCGCACGATCTCCGCGACGTCGCTCACGTTCCCGCGGTAATTTTCGGGCGCGGCTTTGTACGCCTTCATATCGGAGGCGAAGCCGAGCGCGTCGGCGACCTGCTTCATCTTATCGAACCAGACGCCGTTGTCGTCCGCGGGGTCGTATGCCGCCATAAACTGCTGCAGCACGGCCTTCACCGTCTTCCCGTCCGCGCGGAACGCGGGGTTCTCTTCGGCGCGGAAGAAATACGAGATGACGTCCATTCCCTGTTTTGCCGTGACAAAATCCTTGCGGCGCTTTTTGGAGCCGATCCCCATGCAGAGCGAAAGCACCTGCAGCAGGTATTCCCCGTCCGCCAGCCAGCTCTTCTGCTCTGCCGTGCCGTAGCCCTCCGCCCATGCGCGCAGAAAGTCCGCCATCTCTTCCGCGGATAGACGGGAAAGGACGTCCTTGGATACGTCGTTGAGCTTGTCGAGGTCGAAGAGCGCGCCGCTCTTGCCCATCTTGGCGATGGAAAAACGGAATTCTTCGACGGGCTTATCGGGGAATTTGAGATGCCATTCCTCGAAATTGGAGTTGAGCAGGGTCATGAGATAGATCCGGACCGCCAGCGGGTGATACCCCTCTTCGCGGTAAAAGACGAGGGATGCCTCGGGGTCCTTGCGTTTGGACAGTTTGCGCCGCCCGCCGTCCCCTTCGTCGATCTTCTGAATGGAGCAGTTGTGCCCGTATCGCGGCATGCGGAAGCCGAGCGCCTTGAAGAGTTCGATGTGGATGGGCAGGGACGCCAGCCATTCCTCCCCGCGGATGACGAGGGTCGTGCGCATGAGGTGATCGTCGATGACGTGGGCAAAGTGATAGGTCGGGATGCCGTCCGATTTTAAGATGACGACGTCCTGATTGTTCTCGGTGACCGTGATCTCCCCCTTGATCTCGTCGCGGAAGACGGATTTCTTTTCGACGTCCCCTTCCGAACGGAACCGGATGACGTAGGGCTTGCCCGCCGCGAGGTTGGCGTAGATCTCCGTTTCGGAGAGATCGCGGCATTTGGCAAATTCGCCGTAATAGCCGGGCAGAAGTTTGCCTTCCGTCTGCTTTTCCCGCACGGCGGCAAGTTCTTCCTCCGTACAGAAACAGGGGTATGCCCTGCCGCGGCGGATGAGCTCTTTGGCATAGGCGCGGTAAATTTTGGCGCGCTGCTGCTGGTAATAGGGACCGTATGCCCCGCCGATCTCGGCGCCTTCGTCGAATTTTATGCCGAAATAACGCAGGGAAGAGCGGATGACTTCCACCGCGCCCTCCACTTTTCGCTTGCTGTCGGTGTCCTCGATGCGCAGATACAGGACGCCGCCGCTGCCGTGGGCGATGCGCTCGTTTGCCAGCGCGACATACAGGTTTCCCAGGTGCATGAACCCCGTGGGGCTGGGCGCGAGGCGGGTGACTTCCGCCCCCTTCGGAAGATCGCGCGGGGGGTATTTCTCTTCGTAATAGGCGAGCGGCTGCAGGTCATCGTCGGGGATGAGCGCATCCGCAAGTTTGTTCAGATTCATGTTCGTTCTTCTCCGGGACAAATTTTCTCTGTGAACTTACCGCTCTGCGATCCTGCAAAAATCGGCAAGCGGTCAATGATCGTCAATAATCTTCCTTCAGGCTGACGAGCAATTCGGTGCCCTTGCCCTTCTTCACCGCAAACTTTCCGCTCTCGAAGAACTTGCGCGCCTTGGAAACGCCATAGTCCTTGGGGTTGAAATCGGGGTACGCCTGGAATATTTTCTGCATGATGAGGGAAAGCGGCAGCTCCGTGCGGTCGCTGCCTTCCAGAAGGGAAGCGGCGAAATCCTCTATTTCTTCGCGCGGGATGAAGAAATCTTCCTCTTCCCGCCGCTCGGCGGGCTCCTCGTCGCGCTCTTCCCGCGGAGCGGGAACGGGTGTGCCCCTGGCGTTTTTGCTGTCCTGCTGCTTTTTACGCCCCGCAGAACGCTCCTGCAGCTGCGGCGTCGGATTCTGATTCTGGGCGGCGCCCTTGTTCTTTTTGCCGTTTGCGCGCGGTTCCTCTTCCGCGGAACGCTCCTTTTCGGCTTTCCGCCCCTGTTTCGTCAGGCTGTCCAATTTGAAAAAGCGGTCGCAGGCATTGATGAAGGAACCGGGCGTCTTGTTTTCCCCCGCGCCGATGACGAACATGTTTGACTCCTTGAGCCGCTTGGCAAGCCCCGTGAAGTCGCTGTCGCTCGACATGAGGCAGAAGGCGTCCACGTTGCCCGTATACAGGATGTCCATCGCGTCGATGATCATCTTGGAATCGGTCACGTTCTTGCCCGTCGTGTAAGAATATTGCTGTACGGGCATGATGGAGAATTGATTGACGAGATCCCGCCACCCCGATTTGGTCGGCGTGGTGAAATCTCCGTACATGCGTTTGTATGTCACCCTGCCGAGGGCGATGAGCTCCTTCATCAAAGCATTCAGATATTTTGAAGAAACGTTGTCCGAATCGATGAGCAACGCGATCGTATAATTTTTGTCTTCCATATTCGCCCCTTTCTTTAATTTTTTATCCACGCAGCATAAAGCTTCGTTTCCACAAAATCTATTACATATCCCTTTTCGTCATAGGTCGCTTCAGGCAATCTGTCCGTTGCAAAATCCCATTTATTGATACATTCCGCTTCTTTATACCAGCCGCCGAAAGTATATCCGTCCCGTTGCGGCGCATAGGGCGTGTCTTCGATCAAACCGCCTCTTTCAAAGTCATTGATAAAGAAATATCCGTCATTTGGCGCTCCGTCATAGTTAAACATGTAGGAAGTATTTGCTAT
>CAZTND010000036.1:2106-14427 GCA_964615285.1 uncultured Clostridia bacterium | reverse complement strand
ATAATAATGTTAGATAGCCTAACAAAACGGGCTGTTTTTTGTTTTACGAGGTATGCGATGGATAAAAAGCACGTCGGCGGCGCGGTCAGGGCGCTCAATCACCGCATCAACCGGGCGATAGACGGCATTCCCGCCGTTAAAGAGAACGAGAATCTGACGGGCATCCGAATCTGGATACTGAATTTTCTCTTCCGGCATGAGGGAACGGACATCTTTCAGCGGGACCTGGAGGCGGAGTTCGGCATCAGCCGTCCGACCGCCACGGCGTTTTTGAAGGCCATGGAACGGAACGGGTTCATCCGCCGTATCGCCGTGGAACAGGATGCGCGGCTCAAAAAAATCGTGCTCACCGACTATGCGCGGGACATCCGCGGCTTGTTGCAGACGCAGCTCGCGCGCGTCGAAGAGCAGCTCGTCAAGGGCTTTTCGCCCGAGGAGCTTGCGGCTTTTTTCCAATACGTCGACCGCTTCGTGTACAACGTCGAATGCCTTGCGTAAAATAAAGAAGGAAGGGGCGGTTAACCCCGTTTTTAAGGGCATGCCCCGGTCGAAATGCTTCCGCCGCCTGAAAGGCGGGCGTCTGCCGCGTTCCGGGGCGGGAGAAAGAAAATGACAGAGAGAATAAATTTTAAGGAGTAATGTGAATGATAAAAACATTGGCTAAGAGCATCCGGGAATATAAGACGCCGGCTATATTGTCGCCCGTCTTTGTTTCTGTGGAAGTCATCCTGGAGTGCCTCATGCCGCTCGTCATCATGCAGTTTCTGGAAGTCATTCAGCAGGAAGAGTCGTCCATTTCCATGAGCACGATCGGCATGTATGGTGCGATCCTCGTGGGCATGGCACTGCTCTCTTTGGTGTTCGGCATGCTTTCGGGTCGCTTTGCCGCAAGGGCAAGCGCGGGGTTTGCAAAGAATCTTCGGAAAGACATGTACTATGCCATCCAGGACTATTCCTTTGCAAACATCGACAAGTTTTCCACATCCAGTCTGGTTACCCGTCTGACGACGGACGTGACCAACGTGCAGATGGCGTTCATGATGATCATCCGCGTGGCAATCCGCTGCCCGCTGATGCTTGTTTTTTCGCTCGCCATGGCGTTCAGCGTCAACGTATCCATCTCCTTCGTGTTCGTCGCGCTCATTCCCGTGCTGACAATTGTATTGGCGCTCGTCGTCTTAAAGACGCATCCCGTTTTTGACCGCGTGTTCAAAAAATACGACAACATGAACCGCTCCGTGCGCGAGAACATCAAGGGCATCCGCGTGGTCAAATCTTTCGTGCGCGAGGGGTATGAAGAAAAGAAATTCGGCAGTACGTCCGAGGACGTGCGCCGGGATTTCACGCTCGGCGAGCGCATCATGGCGGTCAATCAGCCCGTCATGCAGTTCTGCATCTGGCTGTCTTTCCTGCTCATCTTCCTGCTGGGCGCTCTGCTCACGCGCAACAACATCAGCGATCCCGTACAGGAAGCGGACATCACCGTCCTCATCATGTACGCGTCGCAGATCCTCTCCGCCATCATGCAGCTCTCCATGGTGCTCGTCATGATCATCATCGCGCGCACGTCGAGCGAGCGCATTGTGGAAGCGCTCTCCGAAAAGAGCAACATCGTTTCCCCCGAAAATGCCGTCAGGGAAGTGAAGGACGGAGAGATCATATTCGACCACGTCTGCTTCAAATATGCGGCGAACGCCGAGCGTTTTGCGCTTTCGGACGTCGATCTTCGCATCCGTTCGGGCGAAACCATCGGCATTCTGGGCGGCACGGGCGCGTCCAAGTCCACCCTCGTCAACCTCATTCCCCGCCTGTACGACGCGACGGAGGGGGCGGTATATGTCGGCGGCGTGAACGTAAAGGATTACGACCTCGAAGCCCTGCGCAACAAGGTCGCCATGGTCCTGCAGAAGAACGTCCTGTTCTCGGGGACGATCAAGGAAAACCTGCGCTGGGGCAAGAAGGACGCGACGGACGAAGAGATCGAACGGGTCTGCCGCCTCGCCTGCGCCGACGACTTCATCCAGGGCTTCCCCGATAAATATGACACCTATATCGAACAGGGCGGCACCAACGTGTCCGGCGGGCAGAAGCAGCGCCTCTGCATCGCGCGCGCCCTCCTGAAAGACCCCAAAGTGCTCATTCTGGACGATTCCACCTCGGCGGTGGACACCAAGACGGACGCCATGATCCGCCGCTCCTTCCGCGACGAGATCCCGTCTGTCACCAAGATCATCATCGCCCAGCGCGTTTCGTCCGTGCAGGACGCCGACCGCATCATCGTCATGGACGGCGGCAGGATCGACGCGATCGGCACGCACGAAGAGCTCCTGAAGAGCAACGCCATCTATCAGGAAGTCTATTATTCGCAGAACAAGGCGACGGCAGGCGGCGCCGAAGAGAACGGCAAAGGAGGGGAAGCAAATGCGTAAGCAGACCACGGCACAGGCAAAACCGAAGATGCATACCTTCAAAGTGCTCGGCAGGCTCCTCGGTTATCTTTTTCATTACTATAAATGGCGCATGATCTCCGTGTTCGTCTGCATCACGTTCACGGCGGTCGCGGGCATCAGCTCGACCTTCTTTATGGGGCAGGTGCTCGAACAGGTCATCAATCCGCTCGTCGCGGGCGCGGCGTGGGAGGATGTGTCCGGCAATCTCGTCATCATCATCGTCATCATGGCGGCGGTATACGTTCTTGCCCTTGCCGCATCCGTCTATTACAATCAGACCATGGCGATCGTCACGCAGGGTTTTTTGAAGCATGTCCGCAACGACATGTTCGACCGCATGCAGACCCTGCCCATCCGTTTCTTTGACACGCACACCCACGGCGACATCATGAGCGTCTATACCAACGATACCGACGCCCTCCGCCAGCTCATCTCCATGAGCATCCCGCAGGTGTTCTATTCCATCGTCGCGTCGGGCGCGCTGCTCGTGTACATGTTCGTTTACAGCCTTTGGCTCCTCCTCGTCGTCGTGGCGGGCGTGGTGCTGATGGGGGTCGTCGCCAAGTTCGTCGGCGGCCGCAGCGCGCGGCAGTTCGTGCGCCAGCAGGAAGTCACGGGTAAGACCGAAGGGTTCATCGAAGAGATGATGGGCGGACAGAAGGTCATCAAGGTATTCTGCCACGAAGAAGAGGCCAAGAAGAATTTCGACGAGATCAACGACGAGCTCTGCGATGCCTCCGACAAGGCGAATACCTACGGCAACATCCTCATGCCCGCCGTCATGAACATCGGGCACTTCGTGTTCGTCATCACGGCGATCGTTGCGGGCGTCCTCGTCAATCTGGGCGTGCACAACCTCTCCATCACGGGCTGGTCGGCAGGCATCATCTCCACGACGGTCATCGCCATGTTCCTCAACATGTCCCGCCAGTTCTCCCTGAACATCGGGCAGGTCTCCATGCAGATCAACTCCATCGTCATGGGCCTTGCGGGAGCCGAACGTATCTTTGAACTGCTCGACGAGAAGCCCGAAGAGGACAACGGCTATGTCACTTTGGTCAATGCCAGGGTGGACGAAAACGGCAACATCACCGAAAGCGAGGAGCGCACGGGCAAGTGGGCGTGGAAACATCCCCACCAGGCGGACGGTTCGGTCACGTATACCGAACTGAAAGGGGACATCCGACTCTTCGACGTGGACTTCGGGTATGTGCCCGAAAAGATCGTCCTGCACAACGTCAGCATCTACGCCAAGCCGGGGCAGAAGATCGCCTTCGTCGGTTCGACGGGCGCGGGCAAGACGACCATCACCAATCTTCTGAACCGGTTCTACGACATCGCCGACGGCAAGATCCGCTACGACGGCATCAACATCAACAAGATCAAAAAGTCCGACTTGCGGCGCTCCATGGGCATCGTGCTGCAGGATACCAACCTGTTCACGGGCACCATCATGGAGAACATCCGCTACGGCAAGCTGGACGCGACGGACGAAGAGTGCATCGCCGCGGCAAAACTCGCCAACGCGCACGACTTCATCACCCGCCTGCCCGAGGGCTACAACACCGTGTTGCGGCACGAGGCGTCCAACCTCTCGCAGGGGCAGCGGCAGCTTTTGTCCATCGCGCGCGCGGCGGTCGCCGACCCGCCCGTCATGATCCTGGACGAGGCGACGAGCTCCATCGACACCCGCACCGAGGCGTTGGTGCAGAAGGGCATGGATGCCCTCATGAAGGGCAGGACGGTGTTCGTCATCGCCCACCGCCTCTCCACCATCCAGAATTCCGACGCCATCATGGTGCTCGACCACGGCCGCATCATCGAGCGCGGCAATCACGACCAGCTCATCGCGCAGAAGGGCGTGTATTATCAGCTCTATACGGGCGCTTTCGAGCTCGAATAAGCAAAAAGAAAGGCGCAGCCGCCCGCAGACTATCCGCCTGCGGGCGGTTTTTGTGTAAAAATCCCCCTCGGCGTACCTATGCCGAGGGGGATTTTGTTTATAAGTTTACAATATTCCGCAGCGCTTCCGTCAGGACTTCGGAAAAATTTATTTTTTTCTTTTCTGCTTCACGGTTCAGCCATAAGGGAATGGTGCAGTTTTTACGCACCATTCGGTTATCTTCTTTTTTGCGGTATGTGGAAAAATCAATGTCTACCAAGGCAAGAATATCGTTTTCTCCGCACGCCGGTTTTAATGTTTTTGCTTTCGGAATTTTTTCTTTTTTGTCTTCCATACAAATACCGCAAAGCCCGATGGCGTCCCTTGCCATGGAGAGCGCTTCCTCAATGTCCTTGCCTTCGGTGTTTATATCGAAATCGGGGACATATACCATGTAATAATCGCCTTCGCGTTCCGGCCGCCAGCCGTTTTTCTCAAACAGTTTAACCAAGTCTTTCCGTTTTACCGTAAAAACAGGAAAGAGTCTGATGAGGCGCTTTTTTGCACGATTTTCACACAACCGACGTACAGCCTTTATACAGACCGTTTATACTATAAGCGTAAAAAAACAGAACATACAAAGATCTCCTGAAAAAATTTTTGAATTTCGAAGGAACGGGGCGTCCCCTTGCGGGGCGCCCCGTTCCCGTTTTTTTATCATAAAAACAAAAAAGCCGGCATACAGTGAAATATATCGCCTGCCTTCCCGCCCGACCGCGGAAGGGAAAAACGACAAAAAAAGCGGCAAAACGACAAAAGTTTCGCTTCTCGGCGGTAAATTTTTCCGTATAATAGGGTAGTCAAATGAAGGTGTATTTTTCTGCAAAGAGAGCGGCTTTCATTCTGGGCGCCGCGGCGGTCTTTTTGGCCTGCCTGCTCGCCGTCCGCACGTCGGGCGCATACGCCGTCTTTTTCGGCAACACCGTGCGTTCCCTGCCCATCTACAGCGTGGGGCGGGAGGACAAGAAGATCGCCATCACCTTCGACTGCGCCTGGGGCACCGAGCATACGGACGCCATTTTGTCCGCTCTCGCCGCCGCAGATGCGCCTGCCACCTTTTTCATGGTGCAGTTCTGGACGGAAAAATATCCCGAGTATGTCCGCAAGATCGACGAGGCAGGGCTGGAGATCGGCACCCATTCCGCCACTCATTCCTATATGAGCCAACAGACGCGGGAGGAGATAGAGGCAGAACTGGCCTCTTCCGCGCAGGCGATCACCGCCGTGACGGGCAAGCCGGTCGATCTCTTCCGCCCGCCGTACGGCGATTATGACGACCTTCTGGTGGATACGGCGAAGGAACTCGGCTATTATACCATTCAATGGGACGTGGACTCTCTGGACTGGAAGGACCTGAGCGCGACGGACATCGCCCTGCGCATCGTCAACAACGTGCGGGACGGGTCCATCATCCTCTGTCACAACAACGGCCTGCACACGGCGGAAGCGCTGCCCATGGTGCTTTCCACCCTGCAGAACCGGGGCTATACGTTCGTGACGGTCGGCGAACTCATCTACCGGGAAAACTACACCATCGATGCCACGGGCAGGCAGATGCAAAACGAAGAAACGTAAAAAAACAAGGGAGGTTCCTATGAACTACGCTACGGAAAAAAACAACAAGGTCTTTGTCATGGGCGAAATCGTCTCCGACGCCGTCTTTTCCCACGAGATATACGGCGAGGGGTTTTATGAGTTCTTTGTCAGCGTCCTGCGCCTTTCGGGGCAGACGGACGTCCTGCCCATCACCATCTCCGAGCGCCTCATCGCCGCGGGCAGACTCAAACAGGGTTCCACCATCTGCGCGCTGGGACAGTTCCGCAGTTACAACAAGCTGGAAAACGGCAGGTCCCGGCTCATGCTCACCGTCTTTGTGCGCGAGCTTCTGGACGAACCGCCGTCGCGCAATCCCAACAGCATCGTGCTGAGCGGCTACATCTGCAAGCCGCCCGTCTACCGCACCACTCCCTTCAACCGCGAGATCGCCGACCTGCTCATCGCCGTCAACCGCGCCTACAACAAGTCGGACTACATTCCCTGCATCGCCTGGGGGCGCAACGCCCGCTTCGTGCGCGGGCTCAACGTGGGAGATAAGATCGCCCTTTCGGGCAGGATACAATCGCGGGAATACCAAAAGCGTCTTTCCGAAACGGAGGTCAAGACCATGACCGCCTACGAAGTGTCCGTCTCCAAATTGGCAGCCTTCGACTCGGCGGAAGAATTCGATCTGGACGCGGAATTCGATCTCTATGCCGCCCAGAGCGAAAAGAAGGACAAGGACGCGGCGCGTTTCTGATTTTTTCAGGTAAAACAAAAGGAGGAACGGCGGGGCAAGCCGTTCCCTTTTTTCTGTCCGTTCGTAGATCGGAAAAATTTTTTGCCGTATTATAGGAAAAGAAAGGGGTTGGAAGAAAGAGAAATAAGGAATTTTTCCCGTTCAAACGCTTGACAGGGCGGCGGGGAAGGAATATAATACAAGTGAATTGAAATTCTTTGGGGCGGGGTGCGATTCCCCACCGGCAGTATAGTCTGCGAAGCCGCGCGGCTCGTCCGCAACGCCCGAACGGGTGCGATTCCCGTACCGACGGTATAGTCCGGATGGAAAAAGATATTTTTTCAAACGTGGATCTTTTCCGCGCCCCTTGTGTTCGGCAAGGGGCGCTTTTCACGGTCAAAGAACTTCAATAAATCATAAAAAAGGAGTTTTTGACTATGGAACAGACACAGGACGATCATCAGACGACATCCCTCGCGCCCGCAAGGGCGCAGACGGCGGCGGAAGGCGCAAAGGAGGGCAAGGAAACGAAGTCCGCCCGCAGAAGGCCGGCGCTTTCGGCGCGGTATCTTGCAAAAGCGGGCATCTTTTCCGCCCTGTCATATGTGCTCTATCTCTTCCCGAAGTTCCCCGTTTCGGTCATCTTCCCGTCCTGGCTGGAGCTGAATTTTTCGGACATTCCCGCCCTCATCGGCACCTTTTCCCTCGGCCCCCTGGGGGGTGCGGTCATCGTGCTCGTCAAGATCATTTTGAAACTGCCCCTGTCCACGAGCGGTTTTTCGGGTGAGTTTTCCGACCTTCTTTGCGGCCTGGCACTCGTCCTGCCCGCAGGGTTTATCTATAAATATCACCGCACGTTCAGGGGCGCGCTCGTCGCTATGGCCGTGGGCAGCCTCTGCGCCTCGCTCCTTGCCGTGTTCACCAATCGTTTCATCATCGTCCCCTGGTACATCAACGTCATGGGCGGCTGGGATGCCATTTTGGGCATGATCCGTCCGATTTTCCCGAGCATCACCGAGGATACTTTCTATAACTATTATCTTTGGCTGTCCGTCATTCCCTTCAATCTGCTGCGCTGTCTCATCGCATCGGTCGTAACGGCGTTGGTATACAAACGGATATCCAGGATCCTTGCAAAGTTTTGAAGGCCCGGATATTTTTGCTGGGAATGACTGTAAAAAATTACAAGCAAATAACTTGCCAAATGCGGTCATAAAGTATATAATACGGTTATGACCGTATTTTTATCATCCTCGGCGGAGGAAACAATCGAAATGGCGCGCCGCTTCGGCGCGGGGTTGAAGGCGGGGGACGTCGTGCTGTTGGACGGCGGGCTCGGCGCGGGCAAGACCGTGTTCGCCAAGGGGGTGGCGCTGGGCATGGGGGTCGCGGAAGAGGTTACTTCGCCCACATATGCCTATATGAACGAATATGACGGCGCAAAGTACAAGCTCTATCATTATGACTGTTACCGCATTCAAAGCGAAGGGCAGGCGGAGGGCATGGGCCTCGCCGATTATTTTTTTGCCGGCGGCGTGTGCCTCGTGGAGTGGTCGGAAAATATCGCCGGCCTGCTGCCCGCGGGCTGCATCCGCGTGCGCATTGAAAAAACGGGAGAAAATACAAGGGAGATAAAAATCGGATGAAGAGTTTTCTGGCGGCGGACACCGCCGCGGGGTATCTGACGGTCATTGCGCGCAACAGAGCGGGGCGGACGTTCACTTCCCATCTTCCCGACTGTGCCATGAATCACTCGGTCATGCTGTTGGAGACCGTCGAAAAAACATTGGAAAACGCGGGCATGGGGCTTGCCGACTGCGATTTTTTTGCCTGCGTCGTCGGGGCGGGCTCGTTCACGGGCATCCGCATCGGCATCGCCACGGTCAAGGGCTTTTGCACGGCGCTGTCCCGCCCCGCCCTGCCCGTCACCTCTTTCGACGCCGTCGCATATACTACGGGTAGGATAAAGACCCTGGCGCTCGTTTCCGCGGGGCACGATCATTACTATGCCGCGGGCTACGACGAAGAAAAGCGGCTCATCTTTCCGCCCGCCTATTTGCCGCGGGAGGAAGCCGCCGCGTTGGCGAAGGCGGAGGGGTATACCGTCGCGGGCTATGACGCGCTGCCCTTTGAAGGGAGCCTGCGGGCCGATATGGCGGCGGGACTGTTGGCGGCGGTCGAAGGGAAGAGTGCGGACGAAAAGAATTTTGTCCCGTCCGAATCGTTGCAGGCGGTGTATGTAAGGCGCAGTCAGGCGGAGGAGAATCATAAATGATCTATCGTGGCTGGCACTATCAGGACATTCTCGCCGTCGCCGCATTGGAAGAGGAATGCTTTGCGGGTGAGAGCTGGAGTTATCAGATGTTCGCCGCCTCTTTCGTCCAGCCCGGATTTTTCGGCGAACTGTGCGAAAAGGAGGGGGGCGGGGAAGGTTCCCTGATCGCCTACGGCTGCGTGCAGTGCGCGGTGGATTCCGCCGATCTCATGAACATTGCCGTTGCGCCGGCGTATCGCGGCCGCGGCATCGGCAGGACGATCTTAAGGCGGCTGATCAACGGCGCGCGCCGCCGTGGCATGAAGGAGTTGTTTTTGGAGGTGCGTCCCTCCAACGCCGCCGCGCGGGAACTGTATGAAAGCGAAAGCTTTCGCGCGATCTCTCTGCGCCGGCGGTATTATCCCGACGGCGAGGACGCGCTGGTCATGGTCAAAAAACTCTGATCGCGCCGTGCTTGTCGCCGCAGGCGATAATGTGGGATTCCAAAGGGACAATGTCCCTTTGGCGGGTGAAGGGCGGCGCCCTTCGAATAAGTAGCCTTTTATAAGCGGAACAGCGTTCCGCGCTATATCGCCGCGGGCGATAAAACCGCAAGGCAAAGCCTTGCTTAGAGAGTTCCTAACCAAGGGGCTCTGCCCCTTGTAAACCCCGTTCAAGGGGGGAACGCTCCCTTGAAAATCCCGCGTTGCGCAAGCCTGTCGGCTTGCTTACAGGGGTGCAAAAGATGAGCGCACGGCGTTGCCCTACGTTCGGAAGGGGAAAGAGCGGATAAAAACAAGATAGGGGGGGAGAAAGACGGAAAAGCGCGTTTTACAGCGCGGCGCGGGCAAGGACGTGTTGTTTTTGCACGGGTACGGCGCGCGCAAGGAGTGTTTTTTACCGCAGATAAATTATTTTTCCCGTTTCTGCCGCGTCACCGCGTTCGACTTCACGGGCTTCGGTGACGCGCCGCCCCTTGTTTCGCCCTGGGCGGTGGACGACTATGCCGCGGAAACGCGGGAAATCGTCCGTTCGCTCGGCCTGTCGCGGCCGCACGTCGTGGCGCATTCCTTCGGCGCGCGCGTGGCGGTCAAGATCGCGGCGGCGGATGAAAACTTTTTCGACCGCATGGTGCTGACGGGCGCGGCGGGCATCGTGCCGCGGCGGACGCCGGGCTATCATGCCAAGGTAAAGGCATATCGCCTGGTCAGAAAGTTTTTTCCCGCTTTTGCCGAACGGCATTTCGGTTCGGCGGAATACCGCGCGCTTTCGCCCGTCATGCGCGAGAGCTATAAAAAGATCGTCAACGAGGATCTGCGCGCCGCCGCGGCGGCGATCAAAAATCCCGTTCTGCTCGTGTACGGCGCAAACGATAAGACCACGCCGCCCGCCGCGGGAGAGATCTACCGCGAGGCGATACAAGGCAGCCGCCTGGAGATCCTGCCCGGCTGCGGGCACTTCGCCTTTCTCGACGATATGGCGGCGTTCAACGTCCTCGCCGAGGCGTTTTTGGGGCTTTGAGCCATGTGCCGCTTCGGGCAAGAACGGGCAAACGGAACGGGGCATGCCCCTGAAAAGGGTTGTTTTTTACGAATATAATTTTTACCGGCTGAGGAGGTTTTTAATCGGACATGGGACCTTTGGATCTTCCCTATATCTTGGAATATGCGGGGACGGCGATCGTGCTGGCGTTTCTCTTTGCGATCTGCTCGTATAAACCGCTGGCGATCTTGCAGCAGAGCGGGTATAAGAACAAAAAAATGCTCGCCTGGTACGCCCGCAGGGAGAACATGCTCTTGCAGCAGTACTGCCTGCTTGCCCTCATGCTGTTTTTGGTCAGCGGGCTTTTGGGCGTCTGCTTTTCTTTCCTCGGCGAAGAATGGGCGTTCCGCATCACGGGCATTCCTTTCCTCTTTTTCTGCGTTCTGTTTGCGGTCGTGGACAGAAAATATGCGCTCAAAGTGCCTTCCGATCGCACGCCGCGGTTCAAGCGGCTGGCCGTCGTCTATTTCTTCGTGCTCGCCGTCGCGTGCTATCTCCTCGTCGCCGTGCTCAACGTCATCGCGTACTATGCAGAGAGCGAACTCTTCGGTGTGTGGCGGTATGTGCCGCTCTCCGTCATCCCGTTCGCCCTGCCCGCCTTGGTCTGTCTTGCCAATCTCATCACAGGCCCTTTCGAGCGCGCACGCAATAAAAAATACATCGCGCGGGCGAAGGAGAAATTGGAAGGCAGCGGCATGCTCTGCATCGGCATTACGGGCAGTTTTGCCAAGACCTCGGTGAAACACATCCTGGCGGCGATGCTGCGGGAAAAATATTCCGTCCTCGCAACGCCCGCCTCTTACAACACGCCCATGGGCGTGGCGCGGTGCGTCAACGAATACCGGGGCGAGCCCTGCGAAGTGTTCATCGCCGAGATGGGGGCGCGGAATGAGGGGGACATTGCCGAACTTTGCGAGCTCGTGCACCCGCGGTACTCGATTTTAACGGGCATCTGCGCGCAGCATATCGAAACATTCGGCAGCCTTGCAAACGTCATCGCCGCCAAGAGCGAGATTTTCGCGGGCACGGCGGCGGACGGCTTTGTCGTCGTCGGCATGGACGGGAACACCGAAAAGGCGGCGGAAAACGCCTGCGGCAGGGAGATCGTCCGCGTGGACGAAACCGCCGTCAAAGACGTCGCATCGGGCGAAAACGGCACTTCTTTCACATTGGCTTTGAACGGGGAAGAGGTGCACATCGAAACCAAACTTCTGGGCAGGCACACGGCAAAGAACATCGCTCTGGCGGCGGCGCTCGCCCTGCGCCTTGGCGTGAGCGGTGAACAGATCGCGGCGGCGTGCAGGGATCTCGACTATGTGCCCCACCGCCTGCAAGTCATCAAAAACGGCGCTGTCACCGTCCTCGACGACAGTTATAACGCCAACCCCGTGGGTGCGGCGGACGCGGTGGAGGTCCTGAAGAGTTTTTCGGGGCGAAAGATCATCGTCACGCCCGGGCTGGTGGAGCTGGGCATTCTGCAAACGGAAGAAAACGAATCGTTCGGCAAGACCCTCGTCGGGCTGGACGAAGTGGTGTTGGTGGGCGACACACTGGTCGGCGCGGTGAAGAGCGGGTATCTTTCGGGCGGCGGCGACGAGGAGAACGTGCATGTCTATCCCACTTTGCAGGCGGCGCAGGCGGCGCTGCCCGAACTTATCGGCGCGGGCGGCACCGTACTGTTTTTGAACGATCTGCCCGACATTTACGGCTGATCGCCTGCGGGGTGATGATATGGGATTCCAAAGGGGTGCTCCCCCTTTGGCGGGGGAAGGGCAGAGCCCTTCAAAATACATATCTTTATTATAATAAGCGAAGCATCGCTCCGCGTCCGTCGCCGAAGGCGATAACATGGGTTTCC
>CAZTND010000036.1:0-2006 GCA_964615285.1 uncultured Clostridia bacterium | reverse complement strand
TTTGTTCCTGCGGAGGTGTTTTTTTCATGGCGATCCGAAAAGAGAAAAATAAAAAGGGCGGGAATCGCAAGACCGTGGCGGTGCTCTTCGGGGGCCCGTCTTTCGAGCATGAAATATCCGTTCTGACGGGCGTGTTCGTGCTCAATATCTTAAAACGGCGGGAGTATGACCTTCTGCCCGTATACATAGACATGGAAGGGGATTTTTATACTTCGCCCGATATGTTCGGCATAGAGAGCTTTGCCGCGGAAAACCGGGACGGATTTACGAAAATTTTGTTCGTCCGCAACACCGTCTGCCGGTTCGGCAAGCGGCTCAAACCCATTGCGCAGGTGGATTGCGCCTTCAATTGCTGCCACGGCGGCTGGGGGGAAGGGGGCGGCGTCGCCGCGCTCATGCGCGTGTATGACATTCCCCTCGCCTCGCCCGACGTCGCTCTGTCGGCGGTGTTCATGGATAAACTGCTCTCCAAGTCGCTCATTGCGGGCATGGGTATTCCGTTTGTGCGCTATACCGCGTTGGAAGAGGGGGCGTTTGCCGCAGATGCCGAGGGGGAGGCGGCGCGCGTGGCGGAAGAGATGGGTTTTCCCGTCATCGTCAAGCCCGCGCGGCTCGGCTCCAGCATCGGCGTGGGGGTGGCAAGGGACAGGGAGGAACTCATCGCCGCCGCAACGCTCGCTTTTGCCTTCGACGAAAGGCTCGTCGTCGAGGAGTACCTGCCTGACAAGCGGGACATCAATTGCGCGGCGTATGCCGCCGGCGGCGAAATTTTTGTCTCCGAGTGCGAAGAGCCGCTCTCCAAAGAGGAGATCCTCTCCTTTCGGGAGAAATATCTTTCGGGCGGAAAGACCCGCCGCAGCGGGTTCCCCGCAGACCTGCCCGCGGCAACGGCGGAAAAAATAAAATCGTACACGAAGAGGCTCTATAAAGAGCTGCATTTTTCGGGCATGGTGCGGGCGGATTATCTCGTCAGCGGCGGAGAGGTCTACTTTTCGGAGATGAACACCGTGCCGGGATCTTTGGCCTATTATCTCTTTACCGAACGGTTTTCTGCCGCCGGCAGGCTGTTTTCCGCGCTCATCGAGGAGGCGATGGCCGCCGCGCAGAGGAAAAAGCCCTTTGCTTTGACGGGCATTTTGTCCGAATTGCCCGCGGCGGGGGCAAAGACGCCGCCCGCGCTCTGACGGCGGGCGGCGGAACGGGGAACGAAACTTTTTAAAAATACTCGCTTTATCTGGATAATTTATAACTTCCTTTAGTATATTTCTTCAAAAACTGAAGAATCGCCGTTATAAAAATCGCAGTAACTGCAGTTCAATCAAATAAAATGAAAGCTTTTTTATGATGACAGAAAAGAGCGGGCGCTCATTGCATGTCCGCTCTTTTTGTTTTACTGGTATGTTAATGGCATGTGTTGTTATCAACTGAAAATATGCTTTGATTTCCGTTGTAACTATATATTCATTATTTATTATGAATGATCTCAATCTAAATGATATATAATTTTACCTATAGCTTCGGCTATTTTTAAATCTTCTTCCGTATTAATATCCACTGCTTCATATTTATTGACTTCGTGGATATACGGTTTTCCACCGATTCTGCAATGATATTTTTTCAATGCGTCTTTGGATATACCATAGAGTCCCGTGGTCTCCTCCATAACGGGCATAAGATCCTGACTTCTCGGAAGAATACCCGGTCGATAATTTATCGGGTTTCGATTTAGCCAAAAAAAACCATGATGAGCTATAGTCGTAAAACATGAGTCAAATTCTTTGCTTTGTGTCAATATTTCAAAGCACTTCCTTATGGTGCTTGATTGCAAGAAAGGAGCTGTCACGAATAATTGAAAATAAAAATCATAATCAGGAAATAATTCAAATTGATGAAGCAATAGGTCATTTCCGTTTGCTGTATTTGTTGCTAATTCAGGTTTTCTTTCAATGATATTGATATTTTTTCCCTTTGCCCAATCTACTATCTCCTGACTGTTTGTATCAACA
>CAZTND010000035.1:0-14608 GCA_964615285.1 uncultured Clostridia bacterium | reverse complement strand
CGTTTTACCGTTTATTTCGGGCATGCCCCGCTCGTTTTATCCCTTGAAATACCATGCCGCCCTGCCGGAAACCGGCAGGGCGGCGCTGCATTACGCATCATTCATACTTTGTCAGGTTGCCGTCCTCTTCCCAAAGGCGTTCCAGGCGATAGAACTCGCGCGCTTCCTCGCTGAACACGTGGACCATCACGTCGCCGTAGTCGAGCACCGCCCATCTTCCGTCGTGCACCCCCTCGAGACGGGTGGGCGCAAGGTCAAAATTCTTTTCCATCTGTTCCTCTACCTGTTCCGCCAAGGATTTCACCTGGGTGGAACTCGTGCCCGAAACGAGCACAAAATAACTGCACAGGCTGGTCTTTTTTTCCACGTCGATGTACACGATATCCTTTCCCTTCTTTTCGGAAAGCGCCTTGCAGATCGCCAAAGTCAGTTCTTTTGCCGTCATATTTGCTTATTTTTCTCCTTTTCTGCTTTTTCCAGATCTATTTGCCGATAATATTCATACGCCTGCAACGTGAGCGGATAGGCGTCCGTCCCCTTCTCGCGCAGATATTTCAACTGGTACCGCAGGCACAGATACATGCATCTGTCCGCATCTTCGTAAAAAATATCGCGCAACAAATCGATGTGCGGAAAGGACCGCCCTTCCTCCAACATATCGGAGAGATAGACCAGCTTTTCCAGCGCGCTCATGCCCGCCCTGCCGCTGGTGTGATAGCGCACGGCATTGAGCACGTCCTCGTCCGTCACCGAAAAAGTGTGTTCCAGCACATATGCCCCCGCAAATTGGTGCAGGACGGGCGACGGCACATCGGCGGGCGGAACAAAGCCGCGCAGGTGTTCGTCCTCGGGGGGAAGGTTTTTTGCCACGTCGTGCAGGGCGGAGGCGACCAACGCCTTATCTTCGTCCACCCCGAAACGCGCGGCGTTTGCCGTCGCCAGCAGGCACACGCGGCGGCTGTGTTCGGCGCGGGCGGGCTTTTCCAGCGCCAGCCCCTGCCGGATGGGCGGCAGGCTGTACAGCCCGTGCGCGCGGATATACTCGCCTATCCCCGGGGGCACGAGGCGGGAATAATCCATGCCCAATATGCTGCGGACCCGTATCTCCGTGGAAGAGACGGGCTCCCCGTTGTAGGGAATGACCTCGAACATGCGGGCAAAACGGATGAAAAATTTCTTCTGCTGGCGGGCGATGTTCTCCACCCCCTCGTTGCGGCGGCAGACCGCCAGCCGGACGTGGGAAAGGATCCTTTCCGGCTCTTTCCAGCGGAAGAAATCCCAAAACATGTCCGAACCGACCAGAAGAAAGAGCTTTGCGCCGGGATAGACATGCGCAAAGTGCCCGCAGGTGAGATAGGTATAGTTTGCGCCGCCCAGCGCGATCTCATAATCACTGATCTCCGCCTTGTCCACGCCCGCAAAGGCGATGCGGCACATGGCCAGCCTGTCCGCCGCAGGGGCAAGGCGTTTGCCCTGTTTGTGCGGCGGGACGCCCGCCGGCACGACGATGAGCTTGTCCAAAGACAATCCTTTGACCGCCTCTTTGGCAAGGCGCACGTGTTCTTTGTGTACGGGATCGAACGATCCGCCGAAAATTCCGATTCTCATATATTATTATTATACAATAGATTTTTTTATTTTTCAAGTTTAATTTTCCGTTTTCCGGGCGAAAATCCAAAGTATGAAAAAAATCGATTTTCCGCTCTGGTCGGATACCGTCTTCTTTTTTGCCTGCGCCTTTCTCGTCACGCTGTGCATCCTGCGGTATTACCGCATCGCCATGTGGCTCGCCCTGTTGCTTGCCGGCATAACGGCCCTCTCCCTCGCCGTCGGCGTATTCTCGCTGAACTATCTGCGCCGGAGCAAAAAGCATCTTTTGCAGCGGGACAGGGAGGAACAGGAAAAGCTCATGCTACACCTCGCCCTCTCTTCCCCGGAAGCCAACCGGAAACTTTTCGCGCCCCTGTTGGAGGAACAAAAGCGGGAGGACGGAGAAGAAAAAGTGTATTTTCTCTTCACCATGCAGCCGCTCTCCGCCGATGCCGTGGCGGAAAAAATAAAAAACAGTCCCGCGGGGGAAACTTTCCGCATTTTCTGCAACGCGCTCACGCCCGAAGCGGCGCGGCTGTGTGAACGCTTCGCCCTGCCCGTTTCGGACGGCAGCGAGATCTATGCCCTGCTGAAAGAAAGAGGGCTACTGCCCGAAAAATATATCTGCGGAGAGACAAAAAAGCGGGGCGTGCGGGAACGGGTGAAGATCGGGTGCCGCAAAAAGAACAGCCGCTCCTTTTTTGTCAGCGGAGCGGCCCTGCTCATCCTGAGTCTATTTTCCTTTTTCCCGCTGTATTATGTCATCGGCGGATGCGTTCTGATATTCACCTCCGTCCTCGTACGCATTTTCGGTTATGCGTAGGACTGCCCGGGACAGATGCGCAATGACATCGCCCGCCGTGACGGAATACTGCCCCAGCTCCTTTTCGCACAGTTCGCCGGCGACCCCGCAGAGATAGCTGCCCGCCAGCGCCGCGCCGGTCATGCCATGCCCCTGCGCGGCGATCGACCCGATGACGCCCGAAAGCACGTCGCCGCTGCCCCCCTTGGCCTGACAGGCGCTGCCGCGGACATTGAAGTAAGTCTTTCCCCCGCCGCAGAGGACCGAAACGGCGTTTTTCAAAAGGACGGAGACACCGTACTCCGCGGCGAACTTCTGCGGCGCGGCAACGCCCCCTTCCAGGATCTCCTGCACCGAGAGACCTGACAAGCGGGAAAATTCCTTGACGTGCGGGGTGAGAAGCACCTCGCACTTTTTTTCCCGCAAGGCGGAAACGCCGTATTTTGCGAGAGCATTGAGCGCATCGGCATCCAGCACCAATCTGCCCGCATAATTTGCGAGCAGAAATTTTATCATCTTGTAGATCTCCGGGCTGACGCCCGTACCCATGCCCAAAACGATGCATTGGCTCTTCAAGACCTTTTCAAGGTCTTTTTCGTGATAGACGAAGGCATCCTCCCCGCGGAAGGACGTCAGAATGGCTTCGGGCACCTTGCCCGCATAGACGGGAAAGAGTCCGGCGGGAACGCACAGTTCGGTATAGCCCGCGCCGGCGCGCAGGGCGGACATGGCGGCGAGGAGTGCCGCGCCCGAATAGGCCTTGCTCCCTGCGATGATGCTGACCTTTCCGTAACTGCCCTTGTGCGTATTCCTCTTCCGCTCGGGGAAAAAGGCGGCGATGTCCCTGTCCTCGGCAAGATACGCCGCCTCCGCCCGCGCGGTGTCGATGCCGATGTCCGCGCGCACCGCCGCGCCGCAGTATTCCCCGCCGTCGCCGAGCAGCATGCCGTGCTTGTATTCGCCTATGGCAACGGTGACATCCGCACGGACGCAATCGCCCACGGGCACGCCGTTGTCGCTGTTCAGGCCGCTGGGGATGTCCGCCGAAATGACAAACGCGCCCGAAGCATTGATAAAGCGGATAAGCGACAGTTCCTTGCCTGCCGCGGGACGGGAAAGCCCCGTGCCGAAGATACAATCGATCATGACGGGATAGCGCCGGCGGGGCGTTCTGCCCAAAATTTCGCCCCTGTATTTTTCCTTGACCGCCGCGCAGTCGGGCGAAAATTTTTCAGCCAGACAGAGGACCTGCACATCCGCGCCCCGCTCCTGCAAAATGCGCGCAGCGACAAACCCGTCGCCGCCGTTGTTTCCCCCGCCGCAGACGACAAGGGCCTCTTTGACGCCCAGCGCGGCAAAGGCCTTTTCCGCCTCGTCGGCGATCGCCCTGCCCGCCCTTTCCATCAGGGTCAGGGACGGAACGCCCAGCGTTCGGATGGTATATTCGTCCGCGGCGCGCATCTGTCCGCCCGAAAGACTTTTGATCATGCGTTTCTCCTCCTCTGTCCCTGCAGCCGCAGGGTAACTTCTCCCGCGGAAACGGCATACCGTTCGCCGTTTTCCGCCACGACCAGCCTGCCGCTCCCGTCCACGTCCAGAGCCGTCACTTCCCGTTCGTCCTTCCCCTGCCGCAGCAGGATCTTTTCCCCGAAAAAGAAGATGTATTTTTTGTATTCTTCGAGGGAATAGTGTCCGTTCAGATGAAATATCAGCCGTTCCCTGACCGCATCCACGGAGAGCGTTTCCCCCTTTACCTCGGACATGGTAACGGCGATCGGCGCCAATTCCGCGGACAGGCGGTTGCAGACGTTCAACCCGATGCCCACCACCGACGAGACGAGACGAGGCCCGCGGAACACGTTTTCGATGAGGATGCCGCAGACTTTTTTCCCCTCGAGCCATACGTCGTTGGGCCATTTGACGGCGGGCGCCAGCCCGAAATCCTCCAAAGTCCTGCACACCGCCACGGAGGAGTCGAGCATGATTTTGAATACATTTGCCGCGGGGAATTTTTCGTAATGGGTCAGTTTGGAGAGATAGAGCCCGCCCATGCCCGAATCAAAGCCCCTGCCCTTTGTCCCTCTGCCCGCCGTCTGGCGGCGAGCCGTAACCACCATGTCCCCCTCTGCCGCGTGCGATTTTACATAGTCGTTGGTCGAGGGCAGGACGTCAAATTCAAGTATCTTCATCGATCTCTCCGAAAGCCGCCAAGGCGTTCTTTGCCGTTTCGTATTCAAAGCCTTTGTTCATCAGATGGCGGAACGCCTTGTAAAGGGTCTCCTTGTCCGGCGTCTTGCCGCGCATATATTTTTGCAGGATCTTCAACGCGGCCTCCCCTTCCCCCTGCAGATCTTCCACGGCGGCCTCCGCCGCGTCGGCAGAGACCCCCTTCCGGCGCAGTTCCAGGGCGATCAGCCGTCGCCCCTTGTTCTTGCCCGCACTGTTTGCATACTGCCGCGCATATTCCTCGTCGTCCACAAAGCCGTAGCCTTCCAATTTTTCCAGCACATAGCCCGCCACCGCGTCCACATATCCTTTCTTTTTGAGAAAATCGACGATCTGCCGCCTGGTCTTCATGGATGCGGAGAGGTGGGTCATCGCCTTGTCGAGCGCGGTCGCCTTTTCGCTTTCGAGCTGCAGCGCATCCAGAAAGGCAAGTTCCACGTCCTGCCCCGCTTTCAGCCGATTGCGCATGACCACTTCCAGTTTCATGCCGCAGTAAAATCGCCCGTCGACATAGATATTGCAGCGCGTGCCGTCCTTTTTCTGCGGTAAAATGCCCGTGATCTCACTCATGCCCCACTCCTTTTGCCCTTCATTGTAGCACAACCGCGCAATAAAGTCAAGCCGCCCGAAGAAATTCTTCCGCCGCGCAGCACAGTTTCATGTATGATTGCATAAACCCTTCCAAAACAGACAAACTATGGATATGATGAAACACAAATTTCTGACGCTGGCATGCGTTACTGCCATTGCTTTCACTTCGCTTGCGGCATTTGCCGCATGCACCGACAACAGCGAAAAAGACTCCGCCACGCGCACCGAACGGCGCGCCGCGGACGACGAATTGCCCGACATGCTCCCCGACGAAAGCGGAGAGCGGCCCGACTTGCCCCCGGAAGACCATGTCCCCATGCCCCTGCCTTCCCACCCCGCGCAGCCGCATCCCGGCCCCATGCCCGGAAAAACGCCCCGTCCCCATCAGCCGCCGCACTGCTATCCGGCGCCCGCGCCCGGAGAGGACGGCAGCCACAGCGGCGAAGACGCGCCGACGGCCGACGACGTTGCCGCCCCCGTTCCGACAGCCCCCGAGACGAATGACGGCGGAGAAAACAGCGGCACAACGGAAAACCGTCCCACGCCCCGCCCCGCGCCCGAACCGGACGGAAGGGGCAAAGACAAGAAACCGCCCCACGGCCGCCGTCCCCTGCCGAAACAGAAGGGCGCGGCAGACGACAGAGAGAGCGGCACGGCTGTTCCGCGCCGCCTTTGAAGAGACTGTTCAAAAAATCGAGAAAAAACCCGCCCGCAGCGGAACGATCCGCGGCGGACGGTTTTTTTATTTTCTTTTTTATCTGTGCACGGCATTCGCCTTGTTTTTATTGAAATTGATGAGACAGCCCGCCAGAATGATCTTGCGCTCGTCGGGCGTCAGCGTTCCCAAAGAGAGCACGATGTCCTTGGCCTTGCCGTTTGAAATGTGCTTTGCCATGACCTTTTCGGCGCCGCTCTCCACCGCCTCGCGGATGCCTTCGATGTAGACGTAATCGCCCACGGCGAAGGTCTCCTTTTCGCAGAGGAAGGGCAGCATGCCCCAGTTGATGAGGTTGCTGCGGTAACGTTTGGTGGCGTATTCCCGCGCGATGTTGGCGACGCCGCCCAGGACGCGCTGGCAGGAAGCCGCCTGTTCGCGCGCCGAACCGTCGCCCGGTTTGACCGCCGCGACGCAGCTGCCGTAGACGGTGTTTTCGCCGATCTTCAAAGAACCGAGCGCGGAAAGCACCTCGTCCGGCAGTTTGCCCGTTTCACGGCGCTGTGCTTCCTCCTTCTGTATCGCCTGCGCGCGCCCGACATAGGCGGGATCCTTGCGGGAGAGCGCAAAGGAGGCCAGCTTTAAGGGATTGGAGCGGTAAGAGGAAGTTTCGCCCGAAGGGATGAGTTCGTCCGTCGTGGTGACGGGGTCGGTGAGCACGGACGCCATGCGCATGAGCAGGTTGTCGCCGAGGGCGATCTGTTCGGGCCAGTCGGCGATGTTGGGGCCGTAGACCAAAGGTTCCGCCGCCTTGGGACAGAGCGCGCCGTGATAGACGCGGTTTTGATAGATATTGGCGTCATAACTGTATTTTTTGATCCGCTTGGTGTAGGACACGTCGAGCGCGGAGGTGAGATAGCCCCCGTTCGCCGCCGTCGCCGCGATGCTGCGCGCGTCCATGAGCGCGACCGCCGCCAGCTGGCCGTTTGCGGGCTTGGAACCCTCGCGGTTTTCAAAGTTGCGGGTGGTGTGTCGGATGGACAGCCCGTTGTTGGCGGGCACGTCGCCCGCGCCGAAGCAGGGACCGCAGAACGCCGTCTTGACGATGGCGCCGCTCTCCATGAGCCCGCCGATATAACCGTTGTCCACCAGCCCCTTGAACACGGGCTGGGAGGAGGGATAGACGGAGAGCGTGAAGGCGTCCGAACCGATGTTCTTATCCTTCAGTATCTCGTAAGCCTCGGCGATGTTCTCGTACATGCCGCCCGCACAGCCCGCGATGATGCCCTGGTCGACCTTCACCCTGCCGTCGGGCATGATCTTGTCGGTGAGCGTGAAGGAGTCGTCCCCCTTGAGTTTCCGCCCCTGCTCTTCGACCTTTTCCAGGATCTCGCGGGGATTTGCCAGAAATTCGCGGATGGTGTAGGCGTTGGAGGGATGGAAAGGCAGCGCGATCATGGGCTCCACGCGGGAGAGGTCGATGACGACCGCGCCGTCGTAATAGGCGGGATCGTCCGCTTTGAGTTCCTTGTAATCCTCCGCCCTGCCGTGGATCTCATAGAACTCTTTTGTCTTTTCGTCCGTCTCCCAGACGGAGGAAAGGCAGGTGGTCTCGGTGGTCATGACGTCGATGCCGTTGCGGTAATCCATGGAAAGGCTGTGAATGCCGGGGCCGACAAATTCAAGGATCTTGTTCTTGACGAACTGTTTTTTGAACGTCGCCTTGACGAGGGCGAGCGCGACATCCTGCGGGCCGACGCCCTTGCGCAGTTTGCCTTTCAGATAGACGGCGATGACTTCGGGGCGCTTAACGTCGTAGGTCTGACTCAAGATCTGTTTGACCAGTTCGGGGCCGCCCTCGCCGATCGCCATGGTGCCTAACGCGCCGTAGCGGGTGTGGGAGTCCGAACCCAAAATCATCGCGCCGCACTTGGCGCCGCATTCGCGCATGTACTGGTGGATGACCGCAAGGTGCGCGGGCACATAGTCCGCGCCGTATTTCTTGGCAGCGGAGAGCCCGAAGACGTGGTCGTCCTCGTTGATGGTGCCGCCGACCGCACAGAGGGAATTGTGGCAGTTGGTCAGCGTGTAGGGCAGCGGGAATTTTTCCAGACCGCTCGCCTTCGCCGTCTGAATGATGCCGACATAAGTGATGTCGTGGGAAGCGATGGCGTCGAATTTGAGTTTGAGATTTTCCTCGTCGCCGTGATTGTGCGCGCTTAAAATACGGTAGGAGATGGTCGAACGGACCGCCTGCTGTTTTTGCTCCTCGCGCAAAAATGCCTGCGATTCCCGGACGATTTTTCCGTCCGTATAGTAGACGCCGCTTTTGATGAGTTTGATCATAAACATCTGCCCTTCCTTCAAAAATTTTTCACGATTTTTATTTTATCCTAAATCCCGAAATTTTTCAAGTATAAATAGCCATAATTATGCAAAAAATATTTACCCGGCGCTTTTTTTATGTTATAATATCGGTATGAAAACTTTCAGACTGAAATTTCCGATACACATCGTCCTGCTCGCCTACGCCGGCATTGCGCTCTGCGCCGCCGTATTCGGCGCCACGCTGTGGCGGTGCATCGACCGCGGCGGATTCACCGATTTTTACGATTCCCTGCAATACATCATCCTCTTTGCCCTGTCCGTCATTGCGCCCGTATTGTTCCTGCTCTTTGTCTACCGCTCCAAATACGAGATCACCGACAGAGAGCTGATCGTGTCATATGCCTTTCTGAAAAGCAGCTACAAGGTCGCGGAAATCTCCAAGATCGTACTGGACAAGGCGCTCTGCCGCCTGGCGGTATACATGGGCGATTCCTATATGATCCTTCGGCTGAACGAAGAATGGAGCCTGGAATTCATTGATTTGCTGCTGTCCAGGAACAAGAGCATTCTCTACGACGAGACGGAGGATTTTTCCCCGGGCGAAAAGAAAAACGACGACGAAAACAAAGGCAAGGACAAATGAGAAGGACGGCGGCGGAAGCATCCGAACGGGAATAAACTTATCCGTTGCCCCTTCCCTTTTATCCGCCTATGTACGCCTATGTGCAAAAGCATACAAAAGAAGGGACCGATTTTCGATCGGTCCCTTTTGCTTGCCGTCACATTCAGGTTCCGGCTTGAAAACGTAAACCTTTTTACCGTTACGCCGCCGTTTTGGGTTTGCGGAAGGTAAAGAAGATCCATGCGGCGCAACCGCCGACAACGATTACGTCAAGCCCCACCAGCACGGGAATCCACCAGGGGAACACGTCCGTCTTGGTTCCCTGGATGATGGGAACGACGTCCTCGCTCGCGTTGTAAATGGAATTGGCATACTGCGCGCTCAGATACATATATGTGTTGTTCTTCACGGCTTCGCGCAGTCTCTGGTTGAAGGTGTTGGACTCGGTTTCGTAATCGAGTTCGGCCGGAGTTCCCCAGCCCGCTATATAGAAACCGCTCATCCACAGGTCGCCGCCCGAACGGAACTGATGGTCGCCGTTCATAAATTCATGATGGTCGCAATAATCGGTGAGTATCGAACCGCGGAATCCCCATTCGCTGCGGAGCACGCCCTCGTTGCTGATGAGTGCCTCGCTGCCGCCCGACCAGATGGCTCCGACGCGGTTATAGGAAGTCATGATGCCGTTGGCGCCGCCTTCCTGAATGGCGATCTTGAAGGGTTTGAGATAGATCTCGCGGAGCGCCTGTTCGGTGGTCCAAACATAGATGCCGTCGCGGTTCCACTCCAATTCATAGAGGGCGAGATGCTTCAAATAGGTATACATGCCGGCGTTCTTGGCGCCGCGCACCGCTTCGGCGCACATGACGCCCATCTGATAGGAATCTTCGGAATAATATTCAAAATTCCTGCCGCCGAACGCGCTGCGATGCATGTTGATGGCGGGGCCGTACCAACCGTTAATGCCCATGGAAACGCCCTCCGTGCCGACGGAAAGACCGAAGTCATAGGCAAGGTTTTTGTTGAAAGTCTGCCCGATGACGGTCGCGCAGGGGAAGCCCGTACCCGTGCCGTACATCACGGCCATACCGAAACTGCCGATCTGCGCGGGGCCGTCGAGGTCGACGGTGGCGGGCTTACCGATGGAAGCTGCCGCGCCGTTGGCGGCATAGCCGTTCAGAACCAGCGATAGCGCCTCATCCTTGTTGAGCTGATCGAGCAGAGCGTCCCACTGCGGGTCGTCGTAGTCGGCGCCCAGCTGCAACCCGAGTTCGCTGACGACGGTCTGCCCTTCCTCATTGGTAGTCGTGATGGAGAGGTCGCCCTCCGCATCGAATGTAACCGCTTCGTCGGTCGGATCGATCCAGGCGATCGCATCTTCTTCGGTATAAAGGTTGGTGTCAATGAGATTCTGCGTCATCGCTCTGGCGGGCGCGAGCTTTTCGGGGAAGGTGTTTTCAAAGTCGGCGCGCGTCAGCCATTCGATGTCCGCGCCCGAATCGCTGCCGTCGACGGAAATGCCGTCGATGGCGTCTTCGCCCGTGAATTTATTGCTGACTTCCGCCCCCGTGACGGAATCGGTCGAATACTGCGCCGCTTCGATCTCGTATTCTATGACGGGATTGGTGACGGCGCTGTTCGCCGTGTTCAGAAGGCTGTGCGTCGTATGCGCGTCGCTGCGCAGGCTGACGGTATACGTTCCCGCATCAAGCTCATAGCCGGCAAAGCCGTTTTCGTTGGCGTCATAGCAGTCATACGAAGCCATGTCTTCCACCGCAAAGGAGAGGGTCAGGTCTTCATATGTACCGGGTTCCAGAATCTGCGTCTTTGCAAAGTCGGCGAGATTGACGGACGCCTTTTCGATTTCCCCGTCGGTATAGGGTGCGGAATAGTAGAGCTGCACCACTTCCTGTCCGGCGACATCCCCTTCGTTGGTAACGCGCACCGTCATGGTGATTTCATCGTCTCTCCCGAGCGTGTCGCCGTCGTTCGCGGAAATTTCCACGACTTCCCACGAAAATTCCGTGTAGCTCAGGCCGTAGCCGTAAGGATACTGCACCACGCCGTCGTAACCTTCGCCGTAGTCGTTGGAAACGTCGTCCCAATAGCCTTCCTCGTCCGCCGTTTCAAACCACTTGTAGCCGATATAGATGTTCTCGACGTAATCGACATAGGCAACGCCGTCGTAAGCGGTGGTGTTGTCGCCGACGTTGACGTTGGTGACGATGAGCGGATACATGTTATCCGTGGCGTTGGTGTAATAATTTTCGCCTTCATAGCCGCCGGAATTCGCATAGCTTGCGTTGGTCTCCAAAGCGTAAGCATAGGTGTCCACCGTCCTGCCGGAAGGAGAAATGTCTCCGTACAGGACCTTGGGAATGGCCGTGGCGCCCTGCCAGCCCGTGCCGCCGACGATGAGGCAGGAATCCAGCCCTTCGATGGTTTCCATAAAGCCCAGCTCGAAGGTGTTGAGCGCGTTGATGATAACGACGACGTTCTCGTAATTCGCCCCCACGTATTCGAGCAGCGCTTCTTCCTCCGTGGATATCTCCAGATAGGTGCGGCTCGTGTCCTTGTTATCCGTATCGTTGTTGTGCGCCGTCCGGCTGAACGCGTCCTTATACTGCACTTTGGGCTGGTCGTTGCTCTCGCCAGACACCCTGCCGATGACGACGATCGCCGTGTCGGAATAGTCCAGCGCATCTTCCAGCAGATCCGCGGTGTAATAGCTGCGATCCCCGATGGAAGGCTCGTACAAACGAGAGAACTCATAGTTCCAGGAATTCAGCGCATCGGTTGCCTCCGGACGGTTATCGAGATAGCGGGTGTACATATTGGTCAAATCGGTATTGTAATCGATTCCCGCATCTTCCAAGGCCTCCAAAAGCCCGATTCTCTCGGTCAGCTCCTCGTTATCCGACGACGGCGTCTGCACCTGTCCGGATCCGCTGCCGCCGACTATCCACTGTGTGGACGACCAGCCGAAGACATTCACCCGCGCCTGATCCGTCTTGCTGAGCGGGAGCGTGTCGTTGTCGTTCTGCACCATGACGATGCCCTCGCCCTCAATCTGATCGGCGAGAGCCGCGCTTTGCTGGCGCTGCGCGCTCAATTGCTCGGAATCGGCGCCGTAGCCGCAGAGAAATGCCGTCACGAAATCCGCAAAAATGCCGCACGCGATGTTCAGGACCAGAAAAATCACGATCAGAACGGTGGACACGGCTACCGCAACGGTCTTCTTTGCCATGCTTGCCATACTAAAAAAACCTCCTGCATTTTTATTGCGCGGACAGAATAATGTTCGCATCCGCGCTCTTCGGAGGGTATTTTAGCACAAAAAAGACCGAAGCGCCCCTGCAAGGTGCATTCGGTCAAAATTTTTGTCTATTCGGTTGCCGACGGAGTTTCCTCCCTCCCCCGTTTATATCCCGCCGCGGATATTCTGAAGCTCACTGCGGCAAAAAAAACAATATTTCCAGATTGAACTTTCCCGCCTCGGTATACATCCGCACCTCGCCGCCGTACTTGCCGACGATATAGCGGATAGACCGCACGCCGAACCCGTGATACGCCTTGTCCTGCTTGTGCGTCTGCGGCAGCCCGTCACGGAAGATCACTTTGCCGCAGGGATTTTCCATGTGCACGAACACGGATCCGCCCTGCCTGCCGACGCGCACGTCTATCGATCGTTTTTCCGCCGGAAGCGCCTGCACTGCCTCGATGGCGTTGTCGAGCGCGTTGCCGAACAGGGACAACAGATCGGAAGAACGCATGAATTCCAACGCCGCGCCGTCCGCAAGGCAGGTGAGGGCAATGCCCTGGTTGCGGCAAAACATGCTCTTCTGCGTCAGCACCAGATCAAGCGTATCGTTCCCCGTGCGGATGTTGGAATCGTAGAACTGTATTGCCTGCTCTATTTCGGCAATCGCCTCGTCCCGCGCCGACTGCCCCTCGGCGGAACGAAGCAGCGCGATCTGATGCTTCAGATCATGGCACTTGATGTTGATGATTTCTATATTTTCCTTGTTGATGCGGTGCTGTTCCGTTTCCGCATGCAGCAGAATCTCCATCGTTTCCTTCTCCCGCTCCAGCTCGTTTTCCCGCGTGAAACCGAACAAAAGCGCCAACGTCAGAACGCAGCAGAGCAGGGCATAGGGGCGGCAGACGACCCGGGCGAGGAATACCCCTTCCTCCGTTTGGGAGAAGCTGGAAAATACGCTGAGCACGATGCAGGAAAAGCACATACCCGCCGCCAGGGGCAAAAAACGTAAGTCGCGCCGCTTCATCTGTAAATTCCCCTTCCGCACGAGGAAAAACCAGACAAGCGCGCAGACGGCAACAAAAGGGAGCGCTTCAAACAGGAGGTTGAAGAGCGCGCCCGACGGCACGGAAACATAATAGCGGACAAACATGGACAAAGAATAGCCGATGTGCTGCGTCGCATAGCCGCCGATACCGATGAACACCGTCTCCTTCCAGCCGATGTCGAAACAGACCGCCACGCATGCAAGCACAATGCCCCACAAGGCAAAGTAATATACAAGCTGTATGAAATACATGCTCAGCAAGCCCGAAAGAGGAAACAGCAGGCTCAGTAAAACGCCCGCGCCGAAATACAGGACGATTGCGCCGAAAAGCCGCGGAAAAAAGAATCTGCGCCGCGGCATACGGTAACAGAATACGGCCGTGCAGAAGAAAAGCTGCACGCTGAACCAAAATCCGAGCAGGACATAATAATACAACCAGACAGAAACGAAATTATTTTCCATAGCCGCCGCCTTTGCCGCTCAGCCAGCGCATGTATGCCGAGAGAAAGTCCTGCCTGCGGCGGCGCGCCAGGGATAATGTTACCCCTCCCCCGTACATTTTTACCGTGGACTGCGTCACCTGTTCTATGTAGCGAAAATTGACGATACAGCCCGAATTGATACAGGCAAACCCTTCGCCGAGAGCTTCCCCCGCCGCCCGTATCTGCTCGCGCTTATGATAAGCGCTGCCGTCGCGGCAGTGATATACGACGTAATTCTTTTCCTTCTCCGCATAACATATATCGGAGGCGAAGATGCGGACATATTCCCCGTCCGTCCCGCTCACGAGGACGGGCCGGCGCGCCCGGCGGGAGGCATACTCTATCGCCCGTCCGATCTTTTCCGCAAAAACGGCGTAAGAAACGGGCTTGACGAGAAAATCCACGGCATTCACTTCGTATCCCTTTACGGCATACTGCGCCATATTCGTGATAAAGACGATGGCGGCGCCCTCGTCCCGCCGCCGGATGCGGCGCGCCCCTTCCATCCCGTTCATGCGCGGCATTTCGATGTCGAAAAAAATAATGTCGTATTTCGGGACATAGTCGCTGACAAAATCAAACGCATCCTTAAAACAGGCCGCCTCGAATCGCAGGCCGTTTTCTCCGCCGTAACGCTCCAAAAATTCCCGCAATCTCGCGGTGTCGTTGTCGTTGTCTTCCACAATCGCAACCGTCAACATACCTTCCTCCCGTCCTTCGAGCCTGCGCTCCCGTCCTTATGTATCTATTATAACACCCGGTTTTCCGTTTTGTCAATACCCAATTTTCGGACAATACAGCCTTTCCTGTGTTCATATTGAGCGTACGGTCAAAGAGTATAAGGAAAAATCCCGCTCTTCGGAACGTCCCGCACGGTCGGGAATACGCCGCAAAGGCGAAAACCTTTATAACCAAGGAATGAACCCGGCGCAATACCGAACTCATTCCCATGCGGTTTCATTGAATTTTTGCCCGCGCTCCGGGCTTTCCCTTCCGCTCCGTTGC
>CAZTND010000034.1:0-14859 GCA_964615285.1 uncultured Clostridia bacterium | reverse complement strand
GGCTCCATGTGGACGGTGCTCTTCTATTGCTCGGGGGGCTATGCCATGCAGCACATCGCCTGGAACGTCTCTTCGCTCTTCGGCATGATCCCGTTCGTGCGCGAGATGTTTGCGGGCAACATATGGCTCTCTTTCCTTGCGGAAATTTTCTTCTGCGCGGCCATCTATACGGCGGTGTATTTCCTCTTCATCCGTCACCGCCGCGCGGATCCGCGCGACCGAAACGGAAAAAGCAGCCTAAACCGGCTGCTTTTGAGAAAAACAACATAGCTTTTGTTTTGGGTGCTGTCTTAAAAAATTGAAAAATTTAGTAAAAAACACCATAGTTTTGCTGTTTTTCTCGCGTTTTTTGGTGCGGATAACAGGGCTCGAACCTGCACGGTTTCCCAACGGATTCTAAGTCCGTCTTGTCTGCCAATTCCAACATATCCGCACGAAAAATATACTTTATTATATCCTTTTTCGCTCGCCTTGTCAATATTTTTCTCGCATGCGGGTGGAAAAAGCCCGTACTTGCAACGGCAAACGCCCGCGCCGGAGCGCGCGGGCGTTTGCCGTCGTTCAAGGCATGGGTGGGGCGTTTGGCGGCAATGTTTTTCAGCTTGCGGCAACAAAGCCGCTCCCGCGCACCAGCGTCTGCCCTTCGTCGGAGAGTATCCACGAGATCAGGCGCGTCTCCTCCGCCGAACGCCCGGCGCGGGTGATGGCGAGGATGTTCTCGGCAATGGGATACCGCCCCGCCTGCACCGTTTCTTCATCGGCAAACGTCCCGTCCACGGCGATAAAATGCGTGTTTTCATACTGTTCGTCGATCTGGCTCAGGTACGTAAACCCGAGCGCGCCCGCCACGTTGCGGTATTCCGTCGTGTATTCGGCAAAGGCAAAATAGGGGAATACAAATTTCCATTGGGTCTCGCCGTCGGCGAGGGGTGCGCCGATGTAGCGTTCCAGTAGATCGCTTGCGCAGGTCAGATCGTGCCCGGTGAACAGCTTGATCGCAAGGTCGTCGCCGCCCACTTCCCGCCAGTTGGTGATCCTGCCCGTCAGAATGGCGGCAAGCTGTTCGCTCGTCAGGTCGGTGACGGCGTTGTCTTTGTGGGTATACAGCACCACCGCGTCCCTGCCGATGACCGTGCTTTCCGTCAGGGCGGGGTCAATGACGTCGCTGCCCGTCGCGTTTTCCCGGTCGATGATGACGTCGTACGTTCCCTCCGTTAGGAAGGAATAATGGCGGTTGACGGCAAGGTAATCGCTTTCGCCGTTGGAGCCGAATTCCGTCTCGGGATAGACGGCGTTGACGAAGGCGGCGGTCAGCGGATAAAATCCGGATACCGTCAGCAGTTTCGGAGCCTCCGCAAGGGTAAAGTGTTCGCTCGCCGCGCCGGGCAGCCGCGCGATGTCCGAATCTTTGTTGAAGGGCAAGTAGTCGGCGGGGAAACGCATGTCGCCCGAAACGGTGTCGTAGATGGTGACGGAATGCTCGTAGAGATCGACGCCGGTCATCGCCGCGATGCCGATGGCTGAGGCGAGGGCGATGCAGCCGCTCGCGCGGAGCATGTTTTTCTGCGCCTTTCCCGCGGGCAGACACCAGGCGACGAGCAGAATGACGATCACCAGGGCAAAGGGCAGGATGGCGGCGCTGATCCGCCAGTCGATGAACAGCAGAGAAAGACAGACGCCCAAAAGAAACAGAACGAGGGCGATCGGAATGAGGGCGATCTTAAAAAAGCAGGACAAAAAAGTTTTTACAAAGGTCAGGATCTTCACGGTATGTTCCTCCTCAGGCGGCGGCCCGTTTCGGGAGGGCCGGGCGCCGCGGTTTTCGGCGGCGTCTCGCCGCCTCTTCGCCTCTATTATATCTCCGTTCCGCTCCGTTGGCAAGGCACGCAGGTGGAAAATATCGTTCCTCTTGCCCTTCCGACAGGCAAAAATCGTTCCACCCGGGGAAAAACAGCCGTCCGGCTCGCGCATTGCTTTCCGAAAATGCCGGCTTTCCGCCCGCCTTGCAGAGGTGTAAAAATTTTCCGCGGCGGCAATACTATGCAAAAAAGGAGAACGAAAACGATGTGTACGGCAGTCTGTTACCGGACGAAAGATCCTTATTTCGGGCGCACGCTCGACAACGATGTGTCCTATGGCGAAGAGGTGGTCGTCACGCCGCGCCGCTATCCCTTTGCCTTTCGGCATGCCGAAGCGCTGCGGGAGCATTATGCGCTCATCGGTACGGCGTTTGTGCCCGACGGCTTTCCGCTCTACTATGACGCCGTCAACGAAAAGGGGCTCTGTGCGGCGGGGCTGAATTTTACCGGCAGCGCCCGCTACGGCAAAGCGGCAGGCGGAAAGTGCGATCTGGCACAGTTCGAGCTCATTCCCTACCTGCTCGGCCGCTGCGCCTCCGTGCGGGAGGCGGCGGCTGCACTGCGGCACATCAACATCACCGACGAGGCGTATCGCGCGGACATGCCCCCGGCAAAACTGCATTGGATGATCGCCGACAGGGAGCAGACCGCCGTGCTGGAATGCACCCGCGAGGGGATGCACCTGTATGACGATCCCGCGGGCGTTCTCACCAACGAACCGCCTTTCCCCGCGCAAATGTTCCATCTGAACGATTTCATGGGGCTCTCTCCGCAAAAGCCGCAAAATCGTTTTTCGGAAAAGTTGTCCTTGCAGATATACAGTCGCGGCATGGGGGCGTTGGGACTGCCGGGGGATCTGTCTTCGCGATCCCGTTTCGTGCGCGCCGCGTTCGCCGCCCTCAACGCCGTCTCGGGGGAGAGCGAGGAGGAGAGCGTCGCGCAGTTTTTTCACATCCTCGGGGCCGTTTCACAGCCGCGCGGCTGCAATTTTTTGGGGGAAGGGCGGTACGAGGTCACCGTTTATTCTTCCTGCTGCAACGCCGCGGCGGGGATATATTATTACAGCACCTATGAAAATCCCGCGCTGACCGCCGTGGACATGCATCGGGAGGATCTCGGCGGCGCGGCGCTCGCACGGTATCCCTTTTTGCGCCGCCTGGAAGTCCGCCGGCAGAATTGAATGGCAAAAGGGAGGAGCCTTTTTTACCTGCATCCGCGTTTCCTGCGCGGATTTTTTTATTTTTGCATAAAATATTACATTTTTTTTACAAAAAAAGGAAAGAAGATTTACAAGTATATATTATAATAGAGACATAAAACGATCCACCCTGAAGTTTTATCCTTCTATAAAACTTTTTATTCTTAATCGGGGAGAGCCGTCCGAAGCGATTCGGGCGGTTTTCCTTTTTTGGGGCGAGAGAAAAAGTTCGCGGGAAGTGCGGCGGAGCGTTTTCTGCCGCTTGCTTTTTTTCTGCGTCCGTGGTATAATAGGCTTGCGTCAAACGAAAGAAAAGGCGAAAAGGAGCGGGGCATGGACGGAAATAAATACAAACTCGATTTTGAACTGGTTCCCGACGGCTGCTGGTACAGCAACCTGCGTTCGGTGCTGAAACCCGAATATTGGGACGTCGTACGGCGGGACGCCTATGCTCGCGCGGGCGGCCGCTGCATGATCTGCGGCAGGGCGGTCAGGCGGTTGGAGGCGCACGAACGCTGGGCGTATGACGAAACGACCCATACGCAGATTTTGACGGACGTCGTGGCGGTCTGCCGCCAATGCCATGCCGTCATCCATATCGGCAGAACCCAGCTCATGGGCGGCGAACGGGAGGCGGCGGATTGGTTCATGCGGGTCAACGGCTGCAGTTATGCCGAATATCGCGCGGCGCTCGGCAGGGCGAACGAGGAGCATCAGCGGCTCAACCGCGTGAGCGAATGGAAATTGGACATCTCCTGGCTCAAATCGCATTTCGCCTCTGCGGAAAGTTGACGTTCATCCGCCGTTTGTAATATAATGAAAACGGATCGGTCGGCCCTTGCCGACCGGACGGAGAACAGGTAAAGAGCTCCGCGCGCTCTTTCGATTTTTTTCGGGCATGGGTGCCTTGTATGATGCGGTTTTCTGCGCGGAAAGGAGGAGCAGTGAACGGGATACTTCTGACGGTCGCCGGGTTCGCCGTCATATTCGTCATGAATGCGTTGGGGGCTGCAATGGTCTTCTTTTTCAGGAAGGACATTTCGCCCAAGGTCAACACGCTCTTTTTGGGGTTTGCGTCGGGGGTGATGATCGCGGCGTCCGTATGGTCCCTGCTGCTGCCCGCCATCGACGGGGCGGCGGATTGGGGCAGCTGGAGTTTCGTGCCCGCGGTCTGCGGGTTTTTGCTTGGCGGCATCTTTCTGGTGCTGCTCGACAAGGTCGTGCCGCATTTTCACTTCGGCACAAACGAGGAAGAGGGGCCGCGCGTTGCGCTCAGAAAGCCGGTCAAACTCTTTCTTGCCGTCACCATTCACAATATCCCCGAGGGGTTGGCGGTGGGCTTTGCCTTCGGCGCGGCGGCGACGCTCGGTACGGACGCGGCATACGTCGCCGCACTGGCGCTTGCCGTCGGCATCGGTATTCAGAACCTGCCGGAGGGCGCGGCGGTCGCGCTGCCGTTAAAGACGGCGACGGGCAGCCGCCGGAAGGCGTTCGCCTACGGGGCGTGCAGCGGTGCCGTGGAGCCTCTCTTCGCCGTCGTCGGCTACTTTCTCGCCGCCCATCTTTCGGCGGCGCAGCCCTGGTTCCTTTCCTTTGCCGCGGGCGCCATGGTCTTTGTCGTCGCGGAGGACCTCATCCCCGACGCGAAAATGGAGGAGCATCCCCATCTCGGTACCTGGGGCGTCATGCTCGGCTTTGCCCTGATGATGACCCTCGACGTCGTGTTCGGCTGATCGTTCGGATTTTTTTCGCAAAACGGTTGACTTTTTGTCGTTTGTGTATTATAATGATGGTGGTTCGCAAAAGCGAACTGCAAAAAGAACGGCGGCAGGCCGTTTTTTCGGAGCGATCGGTTCGCGGATGCGAACTGACGGGGAGGGCATTTTGAGCGAGACAGAATATTCTCTGGGGCGGCACTGCGGCATCACGTTTGCGGGGATAAAACCTGCCAGCCTGTTGGGCGTAAAGACGGGGGAGCGGCGCGCGTTCCGCCGCGTGGCGAAGGGGTTCCGCCGCAAGGGATTCGTGTTCAGGGCGGTGCGCGAAAACGGCGACCGGACGGTGGTTTACATATATCACGCGGCGCGGATGGAACAGATATTGTTTTCGGCGGAGGTCCGTGATTTTTTGTCCGCCTTCGGCTATCGGTACGACACGCTGTCCGAGGCGGTGGAAGAGCTCGCCGCCCGCATGCAGGCGGGGGCGTTCCCGCACGAGGTGGGGGTGTTTCTCGGGTATCCGCTGGAGGATGTGCGCGGTTTCATCGCCGATCCGCAGGGCGGCAGCCCCGGCTATTGGCGGGTGTACGGCGGCGAGGCGGAAAAGGCAAAGCTCTTTGCACGCTACAAACGCTGTTCGGCGCGCATCTGCAGCATGATGGACGGCGGCAAATCGCTCTCGGCGATCTTCAATCTGGAATAGACGGCAAGGCCGCGGCGGCGCATGCGCGGGAGGGCGCGGACGGCCGGGAGGTGTTTTATGGTCAGGATCACGTTGAAAGTGGAAGGCATGCGCTGCGGCATGTGTGAGACGCATGTCAATGACGCGGTGCGGAAGGCCGGCGGGAACGCCGTCAGAAAGGTCAACTCTTCCGCCGCGAAGGGCAGGACGGTCATTGTCGCTGCGGACGGTGCGGATCCCGCACTCTTTTGCCGGGCGATCGAATCGCTCGGCTACCGCGTAACGGGCGAAAGGAGCGAGCCCTATCAAAAGAAAGGGTTGTTCGGCCTCTTCGGCGGCTGACGGTCTCTGCGGGAAACGGAAGATAATTTCAGACGACGGCCTCCGTCCGGAAGGAAGGGGGGCTTTTTTCCGTTCCGCGCCGCGAAAAAGGGCGGATGCGGGGGAAAGAGGGGCGCGGGGTTGTAACGGGGTTGTAAAATTATTGTAAAATTACTTGAAATCCGCAAAGGCGCGTTGACAAGGGGCGGTTTTTTGTAGTAGAATTACGGTTGGAGGATAAAACATGAAATTCGGGATTTTAACGAGCGGCGGCGACTGCGCGGGGCTCAACGCGGTCATCCGTTCCATCGGGCTGTATCTTTTGAACAACGTGAAAAACGCGGAGATCGTGGGCATACCCGACGGCTACGGCGGGTTGATCCGCGGGGAGAGCCATCCCTTGCGCGCGGAAGATTTTGAGGATATACTCGGCCTCGGCGGGACAATCCTGCGCACTTCCCGCCAGCCGTTCAAAAAGATGACCGTGGCGGAAGAGGGCGGTTCGCGCCTCTCCAAAATGGTCTCCAATTATCGGAAGATGGGGCTGGATTGCCTGTTTACATTGGGCGGCGCGGGCACGCACAAGACGGCGGCGCTTCTGAGCATGGAGGGCTGCAGGGTCATCGGCGTGCCCAAGACCATCGACAACGACATTTACGGCACGGACGTCACCTTCGGGTTTCAGACGGCGGTGGAGGTGGCGACCGAGGCGTTCGACCGCATCGTGACCACCGCCCGCAGCCACAGCCGCATCATGCTCGTGGAGATCATGGGCAACAAGGCGGGCTGGCTGACGCTGCACACGGGCATCGCCGCGGGCGCGGATATGATCCTCATTCCCGAGATTCCTTTCTCGCTCGACGCGGTCTGCAGTTTTGTCGACGCACGGCTGAAGGCGGGCAGGAACAGCACCATGATCGCCGTCGCCGAGGGGGCGCAGCTCGATTATGAGGCAAAATTCAAGAAAGAGGACCGCGCGTTCGTCCGCACGGAGCGGGGGGAGAGCACGGTCACCAGGCACCTCGCCGAAGTCATCGCCGGGCGCACGGGGGCGGAAGCGCGCTTTTCGGTGCTCGGGTATCTCCAACGGGGCGGCACGCCCTGCGCCTTCGACCGCATGCTTTGCACCCAGCTGGGCGCCTATGCCGCGCGGCTCGCCGCGGCGGGCCGGTTCGGCGTGACGGTGGCGTTTGCGGGCAATAAGATCACGTTCAACGCCCTTGTGGATATTGCGGGCAAATATAAGTTCGTTACGCCCGATGCGGCCGCGGTCCGCTTCGCCCGGGAAATCGGAATTTCTTTCGGCGAAAATGCGTAGAATAAAGGAAGATCCGGTGTTTGAAAGAGAGGAGAAAAACATGAATTATTCAGTCATCGACGTCAGTTCCAGCAGCCTGTCCCTGATCGTGGCGGCGGCGGACGGAAAGAAGAGCGAGATATTGTTCAAGGATCGGGTGGCGATCAGCCTCGTGCACTATCTGTACGACCATCGCCTCTCCGCGCGGGGCATGGATAAGCTGGTCGAATGCCTGCGCGGCATGAAGGACGCGTGCGAACAGCTGGGCGCCGGGCGCTGCTATCTCATTTCCACGGCGGCGCTCCGCCACATCGAAAATTTTGAAGAGGTGCGGGCGCGCGTGCTCGGAGAAACGGGGCTGCCCGTCAATTTCATCGACGGTCCGACCGAGGCGTACTGCGATTACGTCGCCAATTTTTATTATTCTTCCTACGAGCGTCCCGTGCTCATCGACCTGGGCGGCAAGAGCATAGAGATATGCGATCTCGGCAAGCGGACGCGGGAGGAGATGCACTGCCTGCCCTTCGGGCTGTACGACCTGTATCATAAATTCGTCAAAAACATCTATCCGGACGAAAAGGAGGCGAAGGCGATCCGCAAATTCGTCGCGCGGAAGCTCGACCGCACCGGCATCCCCGGGGAGGGGGTGTACTCCACGGCGATCATGGTGGGCGCCTCCAACGCCGCCATGTACGAGATCTATGCCGATTTCGCCGACGAAAAACAGACGGAGGTCAGAACCGTCCGCTATAAAAAGTTCAAAAAACTGGTCGGGCACCTGTTGGCGGGCGAAGATCGTTCCAAGCTCATTCTGAACAATGCGCCCGAAAGATTTCATCTGGTGGGCGTGGCGGCGATCGTGCTCAAATTTCTGTTCAAGCGCTTCGCCGTGGACAACATCGTCGTCAGCGACCGCGGCGTCAAGGAGGGGTATCTGGAACTCGTCCTGCGCGGCGAAGAGACGGGGCTGTATTACGACTTCGAGAAAAAGGCGGTGGACGGCGCCGAGCGCGTCCTGCCGTCCCCGACGGCAGAGGGACAGGCGGAGCGGCCCTCCGCGCGGAAGGCGAAAAAAGCGTCCGCCGACGGAACGCCCGCGGCGGCATCGCCGGCGGCGGGCGGCGAGGTCCCGAAACGCACCCGCCGGGCGCGCAAAACGTCTGCGCCGGAGGCGGCGCTTCCCGCTGATGCAGAAAAACCCAAGGCGCCCCGCCGCGGCAGGCGGCAGAGTGCGTCGGCAAAGAGAAAAAATGCCCGCGCACGAGGAGAAAGAAATTGAAGGAATTCATCGTCCCGCAAAAGGTAAAAAAGAAGTTTATACGCGACATATATGTCAATCGGGAGTACAGCTGGCTGCTCTTCAACAAGCGTGTGCTCGATCAGGCGGCGGATCTCACCAATCCGCTCTTGGAACGTTGCAAGTTCCTGTCCATATTCACCTCCAATTTGGACGAGTTTTTCATGGTGCGCGTGGGCAGCCTCTACAACGAGAGCATCTCCGAACCGCAGGCGACCGAGAACAAGACGGGGCTGACGGCGGCAAAACAGCTCGACGGCATCAGCGAGGTCGTGCGCCGGCTCTACGAGATGCGGACAAGCTGTTATGCCGCCCTGCGCAAGGAGCTGTCCAAGAACGGCCTGCGCATTTTGCGCGCCGCCGATCTCACGCCCCGGCAGGTGGAGGAGTGCCGCACGATCTTTGAGCGCCACGTCCTGCCCCTCCTCTCTTTGATGGTCCTGGACGCCAAACATCCGCTGATGCAGTTTGAAAACAAGCGCAGCTATATCTTCTGCCAGCTTGAAAAAGACGGCCGCCGCATGCTGGGCGTGGTGGCGGTCAACCCTTCGCTCGATCGGCTCTATCGCCTGAGCGGCGGGGAGAAAAAGGTCAAGCTGATCCCGCTGGAAGAGTTGCTGCGCCTCTTCGGCAGACAGGCGTTCACGGGGTACACGGTCAGCGATCAGCTCATGCTCCGCGTCACCCGCAACGCCGATTTCGATACGCAGATCGACGATTCGGATGTCGAACGCGACTTTTCCGAGATCATGAGAAAGAAGGTGGAATCGCGCGCCAGGATGAACGTGGTGCGCCTGGAGATCGATCGGCCGGACAGCAAGCTGAAAGACGTGGTGCTGAAGATCCTCCGCCTCCATCCGAAGTTCTGCTATGCCGACGAGCGTTTTTTTGACTATAAATTCATGTTTTCTTTGGGGAATTACCTGCCCGCAGCCAAGAGCGCGGCGCTCAAATATCCTCCCTTCAAGGGAGGGGTGGCGGCGGAACTCTCCGCAGGGCCTTCCCTCATCGAAACGGTGCTCCGCCGCGACGTGTTCCTCTCGTATCCCTACGACAGCATGGAGCCCGTCGTCGATCTCCTGGAAGAATGCGTGAAGGACGAGCGGGTCAGCAGCATCATGATCACCATATACCGCCTGGCGCACCATTCGCGCATCGCCGAACTCTTGTGCCGCGCCAGCGAAAACGGAAAGCAGGTGGTCGTGGTCATCGAGCTGTGCGCGCGGTTCGACGAAGAAAACAATATGTACTTCGCCGGCAAATTGCAGGAGGCGGGCTGCACCATCATCTACGGCATGGAGAATTACAAGGTGCATTCCAAGATCATTTCCGTCGTGCTCAAAGAGGGGGAGGCGCTGCGCTACATAACCCATCTCGGCACGGGCAATTACAACGAATCCACCTCCAAACAGTACACCGACCTCAACATTCTCACGGCCGATAAACAGATCGGCGAGGACGCCGTGGCGTTTTTCCGCAACGTGGCGATCTGCAACACCGACTTCACCTATCAGCGCCTCCTGGTCGCGCCAAAGACCCTGAAGAACGGGCTGATCCGGTACATGGACCGCGAAATAGAGAAGGCAAAGAAGGGGAACAAGGGGTACATCCTCGCAAAGATGAACAGCCTGACGGATAAGCAGATCATCGATAAGCTCGCCGAAGCGAGCCGCGCGGGGGTGCAGGTCGAACTCATCGTTCGCGGCATCTGCTGCCTCTTGCCCGGCGTGCCCGGCAAGACGGAAAATATCCGCATCATCAGCATCGTGGGCAGGTTCTTGGAGCATTCCCGCGTCTATTCCTTCGGCAGGGGCGGGGACCGCGTGATGTACATTTCCAGCGCCGACCTCATGACCCGCAACACCGACAAGCGCGTGGAGATCGCCGCGCCCGTTCTGGATCGGTCCGTTGCCGACAGGATCGAGGAGATCCTGCAGACCATGCTTTCCGACAACGTCAAGGCGCGGAAATTTTGTTCGGACGGGGAATACCGTCGCGTGGAAACGTTGGGCGCGCCCCTCGACGCACAGGCATATTTCCTTCACAAATGATCGCCGATATTTCCGGCTTAAAAAACAGAGAGGACGCCGCCCCGTAGAAAAGGGGCGGCGTCCTTTTGACCGGACCGCGCCGGCATATTTTTGAGTGTATCTTTGCGGCGGACGGCGTTACTTTCCGTTTCCGTCGGCGGGGACCGATTCGTCCTCTTCCGTCAGTGTCCGTTTTCGGGCGGGTGTCTCGTCGGGGGAAAAGCGTTTGGAATGTTTGACGACGGCAATCGCCGACAGCAGCAGGCACCCGATCGCAACGGCATATTGCTCGCTGACGATGAGAATGATGCAGGAGAGCGTGCCGAAGATGGCAAAGGCAAAGATGCTGCGGCGGCGGTGGGGGTTGATCTTCACGAACACCGAGAAGATGATGTAGACGGCCGCCAGTATCCACCCGACCCATGTGACGGGCAGAAGGCCCAGCACCACGCCAAAGGAGGTGGCAATGCATTTACCGCCGTGCAGGTGATTGAATATGCCCATGGCATGCCCCAGAACGGGGGCCGCAATGACGGCGGCAAAGAGCATGTGAGAGGTGTCCAGGAACATCGTACCGAGAAATACGGGGACAAATCCCTTGGCCATATCCAAAAGCAGGCAGATGATCCCCATGGCCACGCCGCAGGAGGAAAAGACGTTCGCCGCTCCCGGGTTGCGGTCGGGAAACAATTTCGTAATGTCTTTTTTCAGAATCAGTTGCGGCAACAGACGGCAGAACATTACGCCGCCCAGCAGAAATCCGCCGACAACCAGAACCATCCATAGTAAAACTCTTTCCATAAAATTATACCCTCATCGATCGAATTATGCATTCATGATAATGTCCGCAATGCGTTCCGCTGCTTCCGGGTGTATGTTTGCCCGCTGCGCGGCGCGCATTTTTTCCTTCGCCCGTTCGTCGCAGAGCAGTTCCTGCGCCAGGCGTGCGGCCTCTTTGGCATTTTTGGTCGCCGCCGACATGCCGTGCGCCGCAAAGAATGCCGCATTTTTGGTTTCGCAGCCCGGAATGGAGTGCAGATGTACGAGCGGAACGCCCGTCACCGCGGCCTCCGTGCTGGAAAGTCCTCCCGCTTTGGAGACGAACACGTCCGCCGCCTTCATATACAGCGGCACTTCCGGGGTGTATGCCACGGTGCGTATCCTTCCGTCTTCGGCAAAGCGCTCGTCGATCCGTTTTTTCAGTTTGACGTTGCTCCCCATGATCAGGCAGATCAGGCAGTCCCTGCCAAGCATGCGGATCAGGTGCTTGCAGAGTTTTTCGATCTTGCCGCAGCCCACGCTGCCGAACATCAGAAGGACTATTTTTTTGTCCTGCGGCAGTCCGAGCTTTTCGCGCGCCGCCGCCGCGGATATGTCTTCCGCAAAGCGGGGATGCACGGGAATGCCGAACGGATAGATCCGCCCTGCCGGCAGTCCCTTTTCAACGGCCTCCTCTTCCAGTTCCGCGTGGGGGATGAAATATCCGTCCAGCTTGGTGTCCGAAGTGAAGGGGATGCAGGTGTAATCGGTCAGCACCCCGTAACAGGGGACGTCCGGATTCCATTTGTCCCGGATGGCGGTCATCGCCTCCATGCCGTACAGATGACAGCAAAGAACGCAATCGAAACCGTTGGTGACGATGTAGTCGTTCAGGGCTCTGGCATAGGTGGAATTGGCGTAGTAGACGGGCGAAGGGAAGGGAGTCTTTTCGTAAATGGCGCCCGCTTTATAGATAACGCCAAATACTTTCGGCGTATTTTTTATGATCTTGTTGTAGAGTTCGGAAACAAAATTTTTGGTCCTCTCGCTGCTGAAAACGATGGGGTCGACGATCTCCGCCTCCGCGCCGCGCTCCTTCAACACGCATTTCATCGCTTCCGCGGCGCTGTTGTGTCCCCCGCCCGTGCTACAACTCAGTATCAGTATTTTCATGTTTTCTATGATTCCTTAAGGCAGCGGGATGCAAGAGTGATGTGGCATCCCCGTCCCCTCTCTCGCTTATATCATACATTTATATGACAAAAAAGTCAAGTGTTTTGCCGAAAATTCCTTGTCAAGGCCTTTTTTCATGAAGAAATACGGCGGCAGCGGCGGACGTGGTTGACAAATTTTTCGGGTTGGTGTACAATGGAAGAGACCAAAGAAAGACGCAAACAAAGAGAGGAAATGAAAATATGTCCGGGATCCAAATAGCCCCTTCCCTGCTGAGCGCGGATTTCGCGCGGATGGGGGAGGAAGTCGCCTCTGCGGAAAGAGCGGGCGCCGACCTCCTGCATTGCGACGTCATGGACGGCGTGTTCGTCCCCAACATCACGTTCGGCATCAAAATGGTCGCCGACCTCCGCGGGCGCACCGCGCTGCCGCTCGACTGCCACCTGATGATCGTCGAACCGTGGAAGTATGTGGAGGCCTTCGCAAAGGCGGGCGCGGCATACATCACCGTGCATTATGAGGCCTGCGGCGGCAGATTGGAGGAAACGCTGCGGCAGATCCGCGCCTGCGGGGCAAAGGCGGGCGCCGTCGTCAATCCCGACACGCCCGTGTCCGTGTTGCAGGACGTGCTGCCGCTCTGCGACATGGTGCTCCTGATGAGCGTGTTCCCCGGCTTCGGCGGGCAGAAATACATCGAATCGGTGACCGATAAGATCCGGGAAGCGCGGGCCATGGCGGACGCTTCGGGGCGGAATATCCTGCTCGAAGTGGACGGAGGCATCACCGCGGAGAACGCGGCAAAGGTAAGGGCCGCGGGCGCGGACGTCCTCGTCGCGGGCAGCGCGGTGTTCGGCGCGGCGGACAGGGCGGAAGTCATTGCCGCCCTGCGCGGCGGGAGGCGCGCATGAGGGGGATCTTATTGCTGAACGGACAGCCCCATGCGGGAGAGATAGACGCGGACGGGGCGTGCGTCGTCTGCTGCGACGGGGCGTATGCCTGGGCGGGCGGCAAGGTGCGGATAGACGAAAACGTGGGCGACTTCGACTCGCTCTCCGGCTTGCCCGAACCGCCCCCGGCGAAGATCTATCCCGCCGAAAAGAATTTCACCGACGGAGAGATAGGCCTCGGCAGGCTGCTTTCCCGCGGCTGTGAAGAGATAGAAATTTACGGCGGCGGCGGGGGCAGGGAGGATCATTTTTTGGGCAACCTGCACCTTTTATACCGCGCGCACCGCGCCGGGGCGCGCGCAAAGATGTTCACGGAGCACGCCGTCATCTTTCCCGCGGCGGGGCGGACGGAGCTTTGCGGCAGCGTCGGCGGCACGGTTTCGCTGTTGCCTTTCGGCGGCGACGCGCATATGATAGAGAGTGAAGGGCTCAAATATCCGCTCGACGGGCTGACCCTCTCCTACGGCAGCTGCCGCGGGCTCTCCAACGTGTTTTTGTCGGAAAGGGCGTGGTTCCTTTGCGACAGAGGCGCCGTATTGGTATTTCTCGACGTCTGAAAGGGGAAAAGACATTGCAATATTGCGATCTGCATTGCGACCTGCTCGATAAAATCGAAACGCCCGCCGCTTGGAAAGACGGCGGGGACGGGCAGTTTCAGGTCACTCCCGCGGGGTTGCGCGGGGGTGTTTTTTTACAGACTTTTGCGGTTTTTGCGCCGAACGAACGTGCGGAAATGGCCTTTTTCCGCCGGAAAGCGGCGGCATTCCGGGCGCTTCGCGCCGCACTCGTCCCTGCGGGCGTGCGCGCCGTGCTGTCCGTGGAGAACGGGGAGATGGCGGAGGGTAGCGAAGGGAACGTGCGGGAGATGATCGCGGCGGGGGTAAAACTTTTCGGCTTGGTCTGGAACGGCGGCAATTCCCTCGGCGGTTCGCACGACACGGGCGGCGGGCTGACGGCGTGGGGAAAAACGGCCGTTGAACTTCTGGCGGCGGAAAACGTCCTGCCCGACGTTTCGCATCTGTCCGACGAGGGCTTCAACGATGTATACAATATATTGCATAGTTTTCATAAACCCTTCGTCGCGTCCCATTCCAATGCCCGCGCACTGTGCAAAAATACGAGGAATGCAAGCGGTTTTCAGCTCCGCGCCATCGCCGAAAGCGGCGGGCTCGTCGGGGTCAATTTCTATCCGCCGTTTTTGGGGAACGCCTCACCTGCGCAACATATTGCCTATATGATGAACGTCTGCGGCGAGGACGCCGTGGCGATCGGCAGCGATTTCGACGGCATCCCGTGCGGATACTATCGGGACTGCGGCGAGGCGGCAATGCGGTTGGAAGGGGAACTGCGCGGGGTGGGGCTGTCCTCCCGGCAGGCCGAAAAGATCCTGCGGACGAACGTCCTGCGCCTCTTGGGCGGCTGACGGGCGGCCGTGCGTTCTCTCTGCGCAGACGGCCGTTCCAACGGAAAAAGGACCGTCCCCGAACGGGTCGGTCCTTTGTGCCGTCGTCGATTGAAAAGTTAAGCGCGCTGTACTTTGTCGCTTTTGAGGCATCTTGCGCAAACATAGCCGGTCTG
>CAZTND010000033.1:0-15149 GCA_964615285.1 uncultured Clostridia bacterium | reverse complement strand
CCGCGCCGACGGTGTACGCCCAGACGGCGTTTTCAAAGCAGATGGGCTGGGTGCCCCTCACGATCTTATCACAGTCGACCCCCTTGGAAAGGCAGATGTCCCTGCATTCTTCCACGGAGGAAATGCCGTACTCTTTGAGCACGCCGTTGATTTTATCGATCCTTCTCTCATAACCTTCAAATAAAGACATTTTTTTCTACCTCCACCATTATTCCTTGCGCGGGTCGATGTACTTGACCGCACCCTGTTCGGCAGTGAACCTGCCGTAGTGTCCCTGGGACTTCTTGTAAGCCTCGTTGGGCTCCATGCCGTTTTTGATGAAATCGGTCATCTTGCCGAGGGAAACGAACTCATAGCCGACGACTTCGTTGTCCTTGTCGAGGGCGAGGCGGGTAACATAGCCCTCCGCCATTTCCAGGTAGCGCACGCCCTTCTGCAGCGTGGAATACATGGTGCCGACCTGGGAGCGGTGCCCCTTGCCGAGGTCTTCGAGCCCCGCGCCGACGGGCAGGCCGTCCTCGGAGAACGCCGACTGCGAACGGCCGTACACGATCTGCAAAAACAGTTCGCGCATGGCGGTGTTGATGGCGTCGCACACGAGGTCCGTGTTCAACGCTTCCAGGGGAGTTTTGCCGGGCAGGATCTCCGCCGCCATCGCCGCGGAGTGGGTCATGCCCGAGCAGCCGACGGTCTCGATAAGGGCTTCCTGGATGATGCCCTGTTTGATGTTGAGGGTCAGCTTGCAGGCGCCCTGCTGGGGAGCACACCAGCCCACGCCATGGGTAAGGCCGCTGATGTCCTTGATCTCTTTGGCGTGCACCCAAAGGCCTTCTTCCGGGATCGCCGCATTTTCATGCCCGGCGACGCCTGCGCCTTTGGCGACGCAGACCATTTCTTCAACCTCTTTCGATATAATCATTGTCTTTCCTCCAATACAAATTTCGATCTTTGCAATTGCCTCGTTGCTTTCAGTATAGCACAAGCGGAAAATTTTGACAAATTTATTTGCCCGCTTGTCCGCAAAAAATTTATATATTTTTTATCGAAGACCCGCCGCGCGCTCAGTGCAAATATTTTACCGCGTCATTCAAAGAGGGCAATATCCCCTCGGGGCGGTCGGGCGAGGACGGAAGATCCCCCTCCTTCGTCTCCCCGCTGAGCACGAGAACGGTGTGGAAGCCGTTGTTGACGCCGAAACGGATGTCGGTGTGCAGCCGGTCGCCGACCATGACCACCCTGTCCGCGTCGATCTTCATGCGGCGCCTGATGCAGTCGCCCATGACCGTGTACGGCTTGCCGCAGACGACGTCGGGCAAACGACCCGAAGACACCTTCAAAAGGGCGATAAAAGACCCCACGTCGGGCGGAAATACGTCCTTCGAAGGGCACACGTCGTCGGGATGGGTGGCGATATAGAGCGCGCCCTCCACGATATATTGATTGATCTTCTTCAATTTTTCAAAGGTGAGCGTGGTGTCATAGGCGAGCACGCACACATCCGGCTGCTCCTCGGTGAGAGGGATGCCCGCCGCCGCGAACCCGGCTTTGACCGCGTCGGTGGCGACGAGATAGACCGATTTGCCGGGGTAAAATTCCGACAGGTATTCGATGGTCGCCATGGCGGAGGTATACACCAGGTCGCCCTCCCCCCACAGTCCGATCCGCCTGAGTTTTTTTTCGTATTCGTCGGGCGTCTTGGAGGAATTGTTGGTAAAATAGACGAGCTTTTTGCCCGCGCGGCGCAACGCGGCGAGCGTCGCCGCCATGTCGCCGATGGGCGCGTCATCGAAATAAATGGTGCCGTCCATGTCCAAAAGAAAGACGTCCGAGCGCCCTATGATCTCTTGCAGTTTCATCTGTGTTTCCTCTCCGTAAAACATTGATCCCTCCCCGCCGGCAATTTTTCGCGAAATCCCCCGCCTTTCCGGGCATGCCCGCCCCCTTGCGTCAAAAATCAAAGAGGCCGAAATCCCGCATGAGGGAAGTCAGCCCGTAACTTGCGTTCCCCTCGGGCAGGTATTTGAGCGCGGCGTTCAGGACGCGGTTTTCCACGGCAAATTCGCCCTTGTATTCTTTGACGTTGTCCTCTATCCAGGCGGCGCGGCGCAGGAGTTCCTGCGATTCGCTCAGAAACTGCGCGCGGACGCTCTCGAACACCTGCGCATAGAGCGCCAGTTTTTCCACGGAGGGCACGATCTGCGTCGAACTGATCTCCTCTTCCCGCCTCTTATAGAGCCCGACAGCCTGCCGGATGCGGGCATGGTAGGGCGGCGTATAATATTTGCGGTACTTGCCGCAGGTGAAGAAGACATTATATACTTTGGCGAGCTTGTCCAGGGCGTAAAAACCCGCCAACGCCCCCGCGCCCAGGCGGCGGTAGACTGCCGAAAGCGTTTCCGCCTCGCCGCGCGGGAACCCCTGCGCGCGGCAGAGTTCGACCAAAAGCGCGGCGCAAAAGATCTTGCGGCGTTCGGCCGCGGCAAACGGCGCTTCGGTGCACTCCGCCACGGCGGCGGATTCCGTTTCGTACAGGTCACGGTCGTACACCGCCTGTAAGATCACCCCGTCAAAGCGCAGTTCAAAGAGCGCAGCCCGCCGCAGCGCCGTATCGACATAGGCAGTCAGCAGCCCGGAACGGTCCAGCAGGGTGAAATCGACAAACAGATATTCGGCATTTTTGACGGGATAGGCCGTTTTTTCCCCGCCCACGAACACCTCCGCGCACTTGCCGCAGAGTGCCGGGGAAGGCGCGCCGTAGGCGAACAGGGCACAGGGCAGCGCGCGCACGGCGGAAAAATAACGCGCCGTCTGCACGGCATAATCTTCGCCGTAACAGAGGACGAGAGAGATCTCGTCGGGCAGGGCGAACAGATTCTCCGCGCCGTCGCGCGGCAGCAAGACCATGACGTTTGCCGTCGGAAAGATCCTGCGGAAGAAAGCAAATTTATCCGCCGTTTTCACGCTCAAAAGGAGGAGTATCCCCGCAAACGGGTAACGTTTGGACAGAATGTCCCCCGCCTCTTCGGCATCCCCGAAATGTATTTCTCCGCTGTATTTCGACTGCGCCAGCTTTTGTACGGAAAAATCGGTCAGCCGCATGATCATTTACCCTGCCATATAAAATATAAAAATCAAATCATTTCAGAATATCGCGCAGTGCGCGCAAAAGCGCCTCGTTCTGTTCGCTGTCGCCGACTGTAATGCGGCAGAAATCGGAGAGCTTCGGCTTGTTCCAATAGCGAACGAGCACGCCGCGCGCCTTCAGCTGCCGATAGATGTACTCCCCGCCCGTCCCGCGGTTGCCCGCAAAGACGAAATTGGCCTTGCTGTCGGGGACGGTAAAGCCCATGCCGCGCAGCGCCGCCGTCAGCCGTTCGCGTTCGGCGACCACTTTGGCGGTACAGTCCGCATAGTACGCCCGCGAAGAGACGGCCGCGGCACAGACGGCCTGGCACACCCGGTCGAGCGGATAGGAATTGAAACAGTCTTTCACGCGGAAGAGGGCGGCGATCAGACCCGCGTCCCCCACCGCATAGCCGCAGCGGATGCCCGCGAGGGAATAACTCTTGGAGAACGTCTTGACCACCAGGAGGTTGGGATATTTCCCGACCCCCTCCGCCGCCGATTCGCCGTAAAAATCCATGTACGCCTCGTCCACGACGACGATCTTGTCGGGATGGGCGGCGACAAAGGCAAAGATCTGCGATTTGGGGATACCCATGCCCGTGGGCGCGTTGGGATTGGCGATGATATACCCCTGACAGTCCGTGCGGGAAAAGGCTTCCAGATCGAGCCGATAATCCGCGGAGAGCGGGACGATCTTTTTCGGTACGGAATAAAAATCGCAGAACACGGGGTAAAACGAATATGTAATGTCCGCAAAACACGCGCCCTTGCCGTCCGGGTCGAAGAACGCGGGCATGGTCAGTGCGAGCACCTCGTCGCTGCCGTTGCCGCAGAAGATATTTTCCCGTTCCACGCCCTCCGCCGCGGCGAGCTTGTCGCGCAGGTCGTCGGCATTCGGCGCGGGGTAGAGCCGCAGGTCTGCGGCGTTGAAACCGCCGAACGCTGCAAAGACCGCGGGAGCGGGCGGATACGGATTTTCGTTGGTGTTCAGTTTGATATACTGCCGGTCGTTCAGCTGTTCCCCCGCCGTATAGGGCACGATACCCGCGGCAAGACGGCTCATGAACGACGTCTTTTCGGCTTCTCCATTCATTTGCATTTGTCTCCCGTCCGCCCCTTTGGACGGACCTTTCCATGTAGAATATTCCGAGGAATGCGCGGCATACGCTCAAGGCCGCCCTTTCCGGTACGAATTACAGCCATCCCGCCGCGTGAAGCCCCGCCTCGATGCCGTTGACGCACAGTCCCACGACGACGGAGACCGCGTACATGCCGACGAGGAGCGCCAAATTGCGCTTCCATTCCTTGGTATTTTTCAGCAGCACAACGAAGCCGAGCCCCGCATTGGCGCAAAGCCCTGCCGTCAGGCTGCCGAACGAGATGCCCCCCACCAGATAACTCTGCGTGATGACCACGCTGCTGGCACAATTGGGGATGAGCCCGATGAGCGACGTAATGAAGGGCTGCAGGTAGATGTTCTGGTTCATGAAATCCATCACGTTTTCCTCCCCCACATACCCGACCAACAGGCCGAACGCGAAGGTGACGAGATAGATGTACAGCGCGATCTTCAGGCTGTGCAGCAGCGGATTGACAAAATAGGTAATCGCCGGATGTTTTTCATCATGCGGCCTGCCGCAGGAGGTGCATTCCTCTTCGTCTTTCGAGGCAAAAACACGGGCATGGTAGTCCGCTTTGTCCTCTTTCTCGACCCCTTCCGCGGGGATCGGCATGACGAGCGCCTCCATCCGCCGCCTGTTTTTCAGCAACTGCGCCAGGGCGTTGACGGCATAGCCGACGATGACGCCGACCAGAATTTTGATGACGATGAGGGGCAGGAGCGCCAAAGCGCCTTCGCCGCTCGACAGCAGGATGACGAACGCCTCGTCGCTGGTGGAGATGAACACAGCGATGAGCGTGCCCACCGCGATGAACCCGCGGTCATAGAGCTTTGCCGCCATGACCGAAAAACCGCACTGCGGGATGAGCCCCGTCGCCGAGCCGATGAGCACGCCCAACCGGCCGCTGAGCCGGCTGTTTTCGGACGCCAGTGAAGTCTTGTGTTCCAGCAACTCGATCAAGATATAGATGATGATGAGGAAGGGCAGGAGCTTCAGCGTGTCCAAAAGCGCGTCCAGCGCCGTTTCCGGAAAGATCTCGAGCATCCGCTTACGCTCCCGCCGTCTCTCTTCCGACGTCCTCCGCCGGCGGCACGGAACCCGCGGCCCCCATGATCTCGGCGACGAAATCATCGGCGGGATGAGCAAACAGATTTTCGGGCGTGTCGCACTGCAGCAGCCTGCCTTCGCTCAAAATCGCCACTTTGGACCCGACGGTCAGCGCCTCGCGGATATCCTCCGTCGCATAGACAAACGTCGCGCCGAGGCGGACCTGCAGGGCGACGAGGTCCTGCAGGCTCTGCATGTACAGCTCGTCGTTCAGTCCGGAAAGCGCCTCGTCGAAGAGGTATACTTTGGGATCGCGCGCGACAATGCGGCCGAGCAGGACGCGGCGGCGCTGCGCGGAGGAAATGGTTTTCGGCTTGCGGGAAAGCACATCCGTCAGTCCCAAAATCTCCGCTACGGCGCGCACTTTGACGTCGATGACCGCCGCGGGCGATTTGCGCACCTTCAAGCCGTATGCCAGATTGTCATAGACGTTCTTTTGCATATCGAGCGAACTGTTCTGAAAGACATATGCCATGTTGCGCTCTTTGGACGGAATATCCGTGATGTCCCTGCCGTCGAGCACCACCTGCCCCGAAGTGGCGGGTTCCAGCCCCGCCAGAATGCGCAGCAGAGTGCTCTTGCCGCTCCGTTCCAGCCCGAAGACCGCCAGGCTTTCCCCCTTGCCGACGGTGAGATCTATCTCCCGCAGCGCGGTCACGCCGCTGGGATATTTTTTCGTCAAAGAGATGATTTTCAATTCAGACATGTCGATGTTTCCTCCGTAAAAATACGATGTTGCAGCATAAAACTGTATTTTTTATGTATCCGTTATATTATAACACGTTTCGGCGTTTTACGCAAGGTCCGGCACGCACAAAAAAAGGAGTAAAATGTAAATATTTACCCCTTTTTCGTGAATTTTCTGTTTTTTCCCTGTCTGCAACGGGGAGAACTTCCGTTTTATGACCCGCTTCCGGTGCTGTCCGCGCTGCTGCCGGAGGAGGAATCTCCCGCCGAAGACGAATCCCCCGAAGAATCACCGCCCGTCCCCGCCGCCTTGACGGTGACTTTGCAGGAGTCGCTCTTTCCGTTGCTGGTCACGGTGATCGTTGCCTCCCCTTCGGCGACCGCCGTCACCAATCCGTTGTCCACGGTGGCAATTTTATCGTCCGAAGTCTTCCACTCGACGGTCTTGTCCGCCGCGTCGGCGGGCTCGACGGACACGGTGAGTTTCTGCGATTCCCCGATCTCCAGCTCGATCGCCTTGCTGCTGACGGTGACGGTCACATTCTCGGACGAATCGTTCTTGTCCGTACAGGCGGCAAACACCGCCAAAGAGCAAACCGCGAAAGCCAAAGCCAGAACCATTGTAAAAATCCTGAATTTTTTTTGCATAACTGCTTCTCCTTTTTGCGATGTTTTTAATATGTACCACCCGCATCCGTTTTATACCGCAGCTGCGAAATTTTTCCGCAATAAAGAAAAAATGCCCGCGCCCTCCGGCGCGCGCTGCGCCAAAAAGCAACGAGGCATGCCCGCAAAAAGAAGCCGATCCGGAATTTTCCCGTTTTCCCTTTTGTCCCTGCCGGTCTCTTATTCTTCCCTCCATGCGCCCTCTATAAAAGCAAATATCTCCCGCCATGCCCGCTTACTCTCGTGCAGGAACGGGGCAAGATACTGAAAATCGTGGAACATGCCCGCATATTCCCGCAACAATACCTCCGTGCCGGCGTCCCTTGCGCGCGCGGCGAGCATCTCCCCGTCGCTCGCCGACGTTTCGCAGCCGCCGTATTGCACCAACAGGGGCGGAAAACCCGTAAAATCGGCATAGGCGGGCGAAAGATAAGGGTCTTTCGGGTCGGCATCCCCGATGTAGGGCGTCCTGCGCCGCAGATATTTTTCGTTTTCGGCAAAGGACTGATTTTTCGGCAGGGAATACAGCGGATCGGCATAGGCGTTCCGGCGGTAGGAATCGCCCGACGCCGCCAGGTCGACGAAAGGAGAAACGCAGACAAGGGCGGCAGGCAGCCTTCCGCCGCCGTCCCGCAGCCGCAGGCAGACGGCAAGCATGACGTTTGCCCCCATGCTGTCCCCGACGGCCACCCATTTTTCGGGCATGGTACGGCTCTTGCGCAAGCCGCCGACGGCGCGGAAACAATCTTCGAGCAGGGCGGGATGGGCCAAATTTTCACCCGTTTCATAGTCTATACTGTACACCGGACGGCCCGTCCCCCGCGCGTAGCGTTCGGCGACCCTGCGGTACATGCCGTTCATGCCCACGGTATGCCCGCCGCCGTGGAAATGCAGAATCGCGCCGTCCGTGCGGGCGTCCGGCGGGGATAAAATTTCCACCCGCACGCCGTCCGCCGTCGTTCTCTCCCATACGAATCCTTCGGGCGGACGGTACGGACGGGATTTCGATCTGACCGAACGGGACAGCGAGGCGTGGCGCTTGCGATAGGGATATGTATACAGCCGCAAAGCGGCCTTGACTAACTTTGCGCCAAGCGAAATCATAATGCCTGCAGCTGCCTGCCCATATTTTTGACCAGCGGATCCATGATGAGGCTGACCAACACACCCGACTTGATGTAGCAGAACACCTCGTTCCAGAGCCCGTAAAACGCCAGCTTCTGATCGCAGTATTTCGATCCGCCGAATTTTCTGCGGTATGTTTCGGAGAGAAAAAACCGTTTGCCCGTGAGATTGTCGAACTGAAAGAGGTCGTATTCCCTGTCGGCATACATGGAATTGAGCGGGTCGATGATCCCCGTGACGCGGTATTTGCCGTCGATCATGATGTTGCCCACGTTGAGATCGCCGTGGATGAGGCAGGCCTTTTCCACCCTTTCGGAAAAAATGACGTCGAACTTTTCCCACGCCGCGCGCATGGGCAGAATGATCTTTTCGGCGAGTTTGCCCGCCGCATACATCTCTTCCGCCTTTTGCAGGACCGCCTGCGCAAAGGGGCGGTAATATGCCTGCCAGCTTACACTATCCGGCGAAAGGGTGTCGCCGAACCGCGCGGCGGTGCATTGGTGAATGGCGTACTGCGCGTCCGTCACCTCTTCGGCGAACGCCCTGCGCCTCTTCTCGCCCGCCAAAAGAAAGCCGAGGGCGTACAGCGCGGGCTTGCCCTCTATCTTTTCCATGCCGTAGCAGTCGACGGGTACCCTTTCGTCCGCACGGCGGGAAAAGAGCACCGCAGGCATTCTGACGGGACAATGTCTGCGCAGGAGCTCCAGATCGTGCGTCTCCTTCTCCAGCATATCCTTGGCGCGAAGCAGTTTGACGACGATATTTTTCCCGCCCGACAGCGCCACGCCGAACGCCCTGCCGAAGGACCCGCCGCCGAGATCTTTGACATTTTCCGCCCTCTTGCCGAAGGTCTCCTCCGCCGCGGTCCGGGCATACGCCGCCGCCTGCTTTTTATCCAATTCCGCCGCGGCGACCCGCTCCACCTTGATCATTTTTTCCTCCTTCTGTATACGCAATATATTTCTGTTTTTTATAAAAATATGTTGCGCACACATGACCGACCGAATATAATTGTTTTCATTATAGCCGAAGGGAAGAAAAAAGTCCATATCCGCAAAAAATATCTTTCTGTCCCGAAAAGACCTCTTTCCATCAACGGAACATTTTGCGGTAAGACGCGGGCGGCATGCCGTACACCGCACAAAAACGCTTGTACAATCCCGAAGGATTGGCATACCCGACGGCAAAGGCGATGTCTTCCACCGACAGATCGCCGCTCTCCAGCATTGCGGCGGCGCACTGCAGCCGCCAGGAATCCAAGGCGGCGGAAAAACTATCCCCCGTCTTTTCCCGTATCAGGCGGCCCGCATACCCTGCGCTGTACCCGAGGCGATCGGCAAAGCCGCAAAGGGACGCCTTTCCCGCCGTGTCACGGAAATATTCGGCCAGGCGCGCCGAAAACAATTCATCTTTCCGATCGCTTTCCGCCGCCCCGCGCAAGAGTTCCACAAAGAGCAAAATCAGATGCCCCTCGATTGAACGGTCGGCAAACGCCCGCCGATAAAAATTTTCTTCCAGCAGTTTACAGAACAACCGCTCCGCGGCGGCGGATAAGCGTTCAAAGACGACAAAGTCGGCCGTTGGCGGAAAAAGTTTGCCCCTGTCCGCGCCGATGCGTTCATACAATGCCCGCGGCAGGACGAGTTTCAAAACGACGTCGTCCGCCGCGGGACTTTTCAGCGCATGCACGGCGCCGGGCGCCAGCAAAACGGCTTGTCCCGCATGCAAGATCATATCCTGCACGGAGGCGTCGGAAGAACGCAAGGTCTGCGCACAGACGCCGCGGCGGACATAGATGAGTTCATAAAAATCATGGCCGTGCAGATAGGGCCGCTGGGAAACGGTATGCTTGCGGATGTCAAAACATTCCGCCCTGCGGACGGGCAGAACGGGCCACGCGGCGGGCAGTCCCTCTTCCGTAAAAAAGGAACGGGGGGACAGGGAACGGGAATGAAAAAACGCCAGAACTTCGGCGGCATTGAGAAATTCCCGTTCGATCTTCTGCCGCAAGACCTCGTCCGACATCGTTGCCGCCAGGTCCTCCCGCTCCTGCTCCTGCAAAATTTCCGAAACACTCTGGTCCATGCCTTTCTCCTCTTCTTCCGTACGATGCCGACGGACATTCGGTAAAATATATTCCTCCCTATTATACCCCCGCGGCAGACTTTTGTCAACAGGCGCCGCCCCTCAGAACAGTTCTTCCGGTTTATGAAAGCCCCGCAGGCGGGTCTCCACCAGGTGATATTCCCGAAACGCGCGCGGCGTGAAGTAGACGGGCGACAGCGGCGAGGCAAAGGCGAGGCGGCCGCTGACATCCGCCGCCTGCGCGTACCCGTTGGCACACATGCACACGGGTACGCCGAAACGGAAGGCATCGGCGCGGAGCAGCACCTGTTCCAGACTGTCGCCGAGATTTTCATACATCACCAAAATGAGCTCGCTGCCGCATTGGGCAAGACTGCGGACGAGCTCGGGGAAATAAATATCCTGCCCGACGAGCAGGCCGATCCTGCCGACCGCCGTCTCGTAGACGCGGATGCCCGACCCGCACTTGTATTTGTCCCCGTCAAAGCCGACGGTCATGTCGGAAATGCCCAGGATATGCCCGCGCTCGGCGACGACGGCGGAACGCCGCTTGATGCCCTTGGCGTCCGTGTAACAGCCCGCAACGACCGTACAGTCGAAATTGCGGGAAAAAAGAGCCACTTCTTCCAGCTCACCGCTTTCGCCGCTCACTTCCTTTTCGTAATTGACCTCTCCGACCGAACCGAACGCCAGGCAATAAAGGTCCGCCCGTTCTGCCCGCCCGCTCTTTTCAAAATCGGAAAGCCTGCCGTCCGATAAAAACCCGATACGCATGATTCCCCCTCCCCCATCTCCATATAATATTTCATTCGGCGTATTTTTGTGCCCTTTTTTACAGACAAAAAGACCGATCGCGCGATCGGTCTTTTTTGTGCAATATTATTATCACTGAAATTACTTGATGAGTTTGGAGATAACGCCGGAGCCGACCGTTCTGCCGCCTTCACGGATGGAGAAACGGAGCTGCTCTTCCATGGCAACGGGCTTGATGAGCTCGATGGTCATGTTGATGTTATCGCCGGGCATGACCATTTCCACGCCTTCGGGCAACTGGATCTGACCGGTGACGTCCGTCGTCCGGATGAAGAACTGCGGTCTGTAGTGGTTGAAGAACGCCGTGTGACGGCCGCCCTCTTCCTTCTTCAGAACGTAGACCTGCGCTTCGAACACGGTGTAGGTCTTGACGGTGCCGGGCTTGGCGATGACCTGTCCCTTTTCGATGCCGTTACGGTCGATGCCGCGGAGCAGCGCGCCTACATTGAAACCGGCTTCCGCAACGTCGAGGGACTTGTGGAACATTTCGAGTCCGGTAATGGTCGTGCCGACGGGTTTATCGATCAAACCGACGATTTCGGCGGGATCGCCCACGCGCGCGCAGCCTCTCTCCACACGGCCGGTGGCAACGGTGCCGCGGCCGGAGATGGTGAATACGTCCTCAACGGGCATCAGGAAAGGCTTGCTGTCGTCACGGACGGGCGTGGGAATATAGTTGTCCACGGCGTCCATGAGCTCGAGAACGCACTTGCATTCTTCGGACGCCAGGACTTCGGCGTCGGAAGCGTCGGAAGAAGCCTTTTCGAGCGCTTTCAGTGCGGAACCCCTGATGATCGGGATGTCGTCGCCGGGGAAGTCATAGGAGCTCAAGAGCTCTCTGATCTCCATCTCGACGAGTTCGAGCAATTCGGGGTCGTCGAGCTGGTCGCACTTGTTCAGGAATACGACGATGTAAGGCACGCCGACCTGACGGGCAAGCAGGATGTGCTCGCGGGTCTGGGGCATGGGACCGTCGGTCGCGGCAACGACGAGGATAGCGCCGTCCATCTGCGCGGCACCCGTGATCATGTTCTTGACATAGTCCGCGTGTCCCGGGCAGTCAACGTGCGCATAGTGACGCTTTGCCGTCTCGTATTCGACATGGGCGGTATTGATCGTAATGCCGCGGGCCTTCTCTTCGGGGGCCTTGTCGATGTCGTCATACTTCATTCTTTGCGCTTCGCCCTTGCGAGCGAGCGTCATCGTGATAGCAGCCGTCAAAGTAGTCTTGCCGTGGTCAACGTGACCGATCGTACCGATGTTCACGTGCGGCTTGCTGTTGTCGTACTTCGCTTTAGCCATAATTAAAAATCCTCCAAATATTTTTATGATTTTAAAAATGTTAAACTTGTTACAGCTGACCATCAACAATGTGAAGTCGCTCTTACGATTCTATTATATATTAAAACGACAAGTTTATCAAACGTTTTAATACGATTTTTTCGATTTTTTTTAATTTTCCGTCCCGTTTTCCGCTTTTACGGGCAAGCGGGGCGGCATTGCAGAAAGCCTTTACGCCTTCTTACCGCGCTTGGCGATGATCTCCTCCGCGACCGAACGAGGCACTTCGGCGTAGTGGTCGAACTGCATGGTGAACTGCCCTCTGCCCTGCGTCCTCGAACGCAGGTCGGTGGCATAGCCGAACATCTCGCTCAAAGGCACTTCCGCGTCGATGACCTTGGCGCCGCTCCGGTCGTCCGTGCCGACGATGGTACCGCGGCGGGAGGAAACGTTGCCCATGAGGTCGCCGAAGTAGTCTTCGGGCGTGACGATCTCCACTTTCATGATGGGCTCGAGAAGAACGGGCTTTGCCGTCGCCATGCCGTTCTTGAACGCCATGGAACCCGCCACTTTGAACGCCTGTTCGGAGGAGTCGACTTCGTGGTAACTTCCGTCGTAGACGACGACCTTAAAGTCCACCATCTCATAGCCGGCGAGATAGCCGTTGGCAGCCGCCTCGCGGATGCCCTTGTCGATGGCGGGGATATATTCTTTAGGAATGGACCCGCCGACCGTGGCATCCTCGAAGGCATAACCCGAACCGGGTTCCCCGGGGATGAGGTGGATCTTGCAGTGACCGTACTGTCCCTTACCGCCGGACTGGTGCTTGTACAGCCCCTCGGCGTCGACGGCGTTGCGGAAGGTCTCGCGGTAGGCGACCTGCGGCGCGCCGACGTTGGCTTCCACGTGGAATTCACGCAGCAGACGGTCGACGATGATGTCGAGGTGCAGCTCACCCATGCCCGCAATGATGGTCTGACCCGTTTCGGCGTCCGTCCACGTCTTGAACGTGGGGTCTTCCGCCGCAAGTTTGACGAGGCCTTCGACCATCTTGTCCTGCCCGGCCTTGGTCTTGGGTTCCAAAGAGAGCTGGATGACGGGTTCGGGGAACTCCATCTTTTCGAGGATGATGGGATGTGCGGGATCGCACAGCGTGTCGCCCGTGGTCGTGTATTTCAAGCCCACGATGGCGCAGATGTCGCCCGAATAGACGGCGTCGATGTCCTTTCTTTCGTTGGCGTGCATCTGCACGAGGCGGCCGACGCGCTCCTTCTTGTCCTTGGTGGAGTTATAGCAGTACGAACCGGACTGCAGATAGCCGGAATAGCAGCGGAAATAGGCCAGGTTGCCCACGAAGGGGTCGGTGGCGATCTTGAAAGCCAGGCCGGAGAAAGGTTCTTCGTCCGAAGTCTTTCTGAAATCTTCCTGTTCGGTTTCGGGGTTGATGCCCTTCACGTGATCGACGTCCAGCGGGCTGGGCAGATAATCGATGACGGCATCCAAGAGGAACTGCACGCCCTTGTTGCGGTAGGAAGAGCCGCAGAGCATGGGGACGATCTCGATGGCGAGCGTTCTCTTTCTCAGCCCCTTCTTGATGTCTTCGGGGGAGAGGTCGCCGTTTTCGAAATATTTCTCCATCAGCTCGTCGTCGGCTTCCGCCGCCGCTTCGACCATCTTGCTGCGGTATTCCGCCACGATGTCCTTCATGTCGTCGGGGATGGGCTCCTTGCGGAAGTCCTTGCAGAGGTCGTCGTAGTAGATCTCCGCCTCCATGTTGATGAGGTCGACGATGCCGCGGAAGGTATCTTCCTTGCCGATGGGCAGCTCGATGGGGACGGGGTTGGCGCCGAGGCGCTCCTTGATCATCTTTTCAACGTTGTAGAAGTTGGCGCCGTTGATGTCCATCTTGTTGACATAGGCGATGCGGGGAACGCGGTAGGTGTCCGCCTGGCGCCAGACCGTTTCGGACTGGGGCTCCACGCCGCCCTTGGCGCAGAAGGTAGCGACCGTGCCGTCGAGCACGCGCAGGGAACGCTCGACTTCGACCGTGAAGTCCACGTGTCCCGGGGTGTCGATGATGTTGAAGCGATAGCCCTTCCACTGGCAGGTCGTCGCGGCGGAAGTGATGGTGATGCCGCGCTCCTGTTCCTGAACCATCCAGTCCATGGTGGCGGCGCCTTCGTGCACTTCGCCGATCTTGTGCGTCTTGCCCGTATAGAACAGAATACGCTCGGTGGTCGTCGTTTTGCCGGCATCGATGTGCGCCATGATGCCGAAGTTTCTGGTATGATATAAATCAAATTCTCTGGGCATACTTCAGGTTCCTCGCTTAAAACTTGAAGTGCGCGAAAGCCTTGTTGGCCTCCGCCATTCTGTGCGTTTCTTCTCTCTTCTTGACGGAACCACCCGCGTTGTTGTACGCATCCATGAGTTCCGCGGCGAGTTTGTTGGCCATGCCCCGCTCGCTGCGCTTTTTCGTGTTGATGACGATCCAGCGGATGGCGAGGGTCTGACGGCGCTCGGGTCTGATCTCGATGGGCACCTGATAGTTGGCGCCGCCCACGCGGCGCGCCTTGACTTCGACCATGGGCATAACGTTGTTCATTGCCTGGTTGAATACTTCCATTGCGTCCGTCTTGAGTTTCGCCTGCATCTGCTCGAAGGCTTCGTAGACGATTCTCTGCGCGACGCTCTTTTCCCCGTCCTGCATGATCTGGTTGATGAGCTTGGTCACCACCTTGCTGTTGTACACGGGATCGGGCAATACGTCTCTTTTGGGTACATTACCTCTTCTGGGCATTGTACGGGATCCTCCTTAAATTATTTTTTGTTGCAAGGGCCTTGACTACCCTTCAGTACAGCTATCGCTTGCCCCCTTTCGGGCGGTAGCGAACCTTCTGCGGAAAAATTTTCCGCATACTGCCTACTTTATTATCCGGGTATCCGAAGAAATATATTCCGAAATGAAGTAGGAGTGAATTTTTACGTCGTTCTTTTCAGTCAGAAAAGATCACTTGGGGCGCTTTGCGCCGTACTTGGAACGAGCCTGCTTGCGGTTGGCGACGCCTGCGGTATCGAGCGCGCCGCGCACGATGTGGTAGCGCACGCCGGGCAGGTCCTTGACACGGCCGCCGCGCA
>CAZTND010000032.1:0-15827 GCA_964615285.1 uncultured Clostridia bacterium | reverse complement strand
AATACCGTTATGTATAGAGGATTGAATAATTATATCTTGCGCTGGAACAGATTTATCAAGTTTAAGTTTGGCGACTCGAATCTCATCATCGGATATAAGTCCGCATTTGAACCCGCTATAATAACTCATAACATTTTTATTCAAGCTATTCATGCGCTCTATCATAGCAAAATCATTTTTTTGCAAAGCAGCTTCTAATGTTTTATCGAGTATTCTGACTAAGCCATGCCCATCTTTATGCCCTATAAATCCGATGAAGAAATAATTATAGGCACAATTGTTTCTGTTCTTCAAATTATCATAAGCATATTGATTATTTTCTTCGGACAGCGTCAACAGGCGGGTTAAAAGCTCTGCATTCCCTGCTTCATAGCACGCATCTATTATATACGGAAAGGCGTGATACCAAACGCATTTACGATCACGCTGTCTTCCTAACATAAAATCAATTGTTTTATCATTGATCCTTTTATCGGTTGCAATCATAGTAAAAAAATCATCAGGAAGTATGCATATATATTTTTCTTTTCCCGGACTCTTTCCAAAATGTTCCAATGCACCGACAGGCACAAGTCCCATAATTTCTTTTGGGGAAGCGAATCCATAAGACACTACTCTACGTTTTAGCCAAAAACTTACATCTTTTAATAGTTCAATATGGTTTGATAGCAGGCAAAACTTTAGTGCCGTTAAAATATCAAATGAAGATAACGCCTTTTTATCTGCCGCACATAATGCAACAAAAACGTTAAGGCTTTCATATTGTTTGATATAATCAATAAGACACTTACCATTTTCATCTTTTTGCTCATAGCTAATGTCATTCAACAGGGAAATATCATCTGTCTTTGCACACAATTCTGCTTTTGACATAGTGATAATTTTGGGTTCTGCTTTTTTGCCCGTCATAAGATAATCAAGGCTCACATCAAATATATTTGCGAGTTGGGGAAGCATTGTAAATTCAGGATAGCCCGCTTCGCTCTCCCATTTACTGATTGTCTTATCGCTGACATTTAAGCGTTCCGCAAGTTCGACCTGCGTCCAGTCTTTTGCCTTGCGTAATTCTGCTATCGTTTTACCAATGCTGTGTTCTGTCATAAAATTATCTCCTGTATTTGATGATATTATTGTAACAGACTCTCTTGAAAATGTAAACCTACTTATTTTCTACACGATTCGTAGAGTTGTATCTATAAAATATTACAAACTCTACGATTAGTAGAATTATATCACAACACAAAAGAATAGTCAAACTCTTATGCTCAAAAGAGAAATATTATAGTCCTCCCAAAAAGGTATTTTTTGCAAATGGCAGTAAGGGATGCGCTTGGCTTATATACAAGTCGGCGGCGAAGCTGACGGCGCGGCTGACGTCGCACCGTCACCCTCGCGCTACGCGCTCGGGCGCCGAAGCCAAGCGCACGCCCGAACTGATAAAACGGGCAACCAGAAATCGAAGGCGGCGACGGCTGCCGCTTCGTCTTCCACAATTGCCATTTTGTAGATCATTTTTATCCCCCTTCTGAACCGTAATATTTTATCCGGACATCCGTTCCGGAGCGAAAAATACTTTTGAATGACATATATTTTTATTATAACCTCTGTTTTCCAATTTTGTCAAGAGGGTATGTTTTTTGCATCTTTTTGATCCGAAAAAGGACTTTTCCCGCGGGGCATGCCCGAAATGAAGGGCAAAACATCGATGAAACGGCCATCCAATCCGCCGCCCGCGCGGAAATATTTTCCGAAAGAACTTCTTCCGCCCCGGCGGGTGCCGCATTTTACTGCCGTGCGGCAATACAAAAATGAGCCCGGGACAAACCCGGACTCATTGCTTTGCGATTCGATCCGATTGCCGTATCTTCTCGGACGGGCGGGAGAAAAGATCACTCTTCCAGCATGCGCGCAAACTCCTCTTCGCCGATGATCTTCACGCCGAGTTTCTGCGCCTTTTGCAGCTTGCTGCCCGCCGCCTCACCCGCCACGACCAGCGTGGTGGCGCTCGTGACCGCGCTCTGGCAGACCCCGCCCCGCTCTTCGATAAGTTTTTGCGCCCGGCTGCGCTTATAGTTGACGAGCGACCCCGTCAACACGACCTTCTGCCCCGCGAATGCGCCCGCGCGGTCGACCTCTTCGGCATAGGGCGACACGCCGCAGGCGAAAAGCCCTTCGATCTCGCGGACGTTGTTTTCGTCGCGGAAATATTCCAGAATGCCGTTCGCCGTGATCTCGCCGATATTCTCCATCTGCACGAGTTCCTCCGCCGTCGCCGCGCGCAGGCGGTCCATTGAACCGAAGCGGAGGGCGAGGTCGCGCGCCGCTACCTTGCCGACGCCGTCGATGCCGACGGCAAAGATGAAGCGGTCGAGCGGGATGTGTTTGCTCTTTCGGATCGCGCCCAGAAGGTTGGCGATCTTCTTCTCCCTGAACCCTTCGAGGTCGGCGAGGTCGTCCGCTTTGAGGCGGTAGAGGTCGGCGAAAGAGCGCAGGTTTTTCCGGTCGTACAGGAGGGAGGCGGTCATCTCCGAAAAGCCATCGATGTCCATGGCGTCCTTGCCCGCGAAATGGACGAATTTGTTGATGACGCGGGGGCGGCAGGCGGGATTCGAACAAAAGAGATGCGCCCCCCGCTCCTCCACGGCGCTGCCGCAGGCGGGACAGACCGCGGGTTTTTCGACGGGGCGACTGTCCTCGTAATGCCGCGTGACGCCCAAAATTTCGGGAATGACCTCGTTGGAACGGCGAAGGAGCACGCGGGAGTTGATCTGCACCCCCTTGCGCAGGATGTCGCCGTAGTTGTTGAGCGTGGCGCGGCGGACGGTGACGCCCGCAAGGTCGACGGGATCCAGCATGGCGGTCGGGGTGAGTTTGCCCGTCCTGCCGACCTGCCAGACGACGTCGCGCAGAATGGTGGTGGTCTCCTCCGCCTCGAACTTATACGCCATCGCCCAGCGGGGGAATTTGTCAGTGTAGCCGAGTTCGGCGCGCTCGGCGACGTCGTTCAGTTTGATGACCGCGCCGTCCGTCAATACGTCGATGTTCCGTCGCTGCACCTCGATCTCGTCCACTGCGGCAAACACCTCCTCCGCGCTCTTGCAGAGGCGCAGGTAGTCGAACACCTTGAAGCCCTCTCTGCGCAGAAACTCCATCTGTTCCACCTGCGTGGGGAGGAAACCCTCGGACATATAATTGATGTCGTAAAAGAGAATCTCGGGCTTTCGCGCCGCCGTGACCTTGGGGTCGAGGTTGCGAATGGCGCCCGCCGCGGCGTTGCGGGCGTTTTTGAGGGGCTCCGCCGCCGTCTTGTTGTATTTTTCGAGCACCGAAAGGCGGATGACCGCCTCGCCGCGCACTTCCAGCGTGCCCTTGTACGATATTTCCAAAGGAAAAGACCGAATGGTGAGCGCCTGCGCGGTGACGTCCTCGCCCGTGACCCCGTTGCCCCGGGTGGTGGCGCGGACGAACCTGCCACCCTCGTACGTGAGGCAGCAGGTCAGCCCGTCGAACTTGTATTCGACGGTGTATTCGGGGTGCGGACAGACCTTGTTCACGCGGGTGAAGAAGGCGGAAAGTTCCTCCTTGGTCACCGATTTGTCCAGGCTGTACAGCCGCACGATGTGGTCGTGGCGGGCGAACGCCTTGACCGGCTCGCCGCCGACGCGGCGGGTGGGGCTGTCGAAGAGCACGACGCCGCTCTCCTGCTCCAATTTTTGCAGTTCGGCATACAGTTTATCGTACTCCGCGTCCGAAACGGACGGGTCGTCCTGCACGTAATATTCATAGGCCCAGCGGTTGAGCGTGGCGGTGATCTCCCTCTGTCTCTCTGTCGCTTCCATGCCGATCCTTTCTCCTTATGCGTTATCCGATGACGGTGAGCGGCGCAAGCCGCGCGGAAAGCTCCTTGTTGCCGACCTTTTCAAACGCCACCGTGATGATGACGTTGCCCGCGCTGCCGCGGGAGGCAACGACCGTCCCCTCCCCGAAGCGGGGATGGGAGACCCGCGTGCCCACGGGATAGGCCTCGGAGCGCCCTTCCTGCGCCTGCCCGAAGGCTGCAGTCATCTTTTTTGCCAGCGAATACCCGTTGCCGGCGCTGTTCGTTCCGCCCGATTTTAAGCCGCCCATGCCCGCGTTGCTGCGGGAATAGGACGGGCTTTTGGAGGAGGCGCCGACGGTGCGGAAGGCGCCTTCGTCCGACGAAAAGTCGTTCTGCCCGCCATAGCGGTTTGCATAGCCGCCGGAGGCATAGCCGTACCCGCGGGAGGACCTGTAACCCTGCCCGTACCCGCCGCCCGCATCGCCGCCGTAAAAGTCCCCCTCGTACCGCTTATAGAGCGGGCGTTCGTCGGAGAGGTCAAGCTGGTCTTTCAGTTCGTTCAAAAAGACCGAACGGGCGGTGGGTTCGCGCCTGCCGTAGAGATAACGGCTCCTGGAACGGGTAAAATAAATTTTTTCCTCCGCGCGGGTGATGGCGACGTACATCAGCCGCCGCTCCTCCTCCATGTCTTTTTCGCTGTCCTGCGCCCTCGACACGGGCATGGTGCCCTCCTCCAGCCCGCAGACAAACACGCACCTGAATTCCAGCCCCTTGACCGAATGGATGGTGGCGAGGGTGACGTAATCGCTCTCGTCCGCCTCGTCGGTGTCCGAAGAGAGGGCGACCTGGTTGAGGTAGTCCTCCAGCGTGGCATCCGGATTGAGCCGCACGAATTCGTCGGCGGCGTTCAGAAATTCCTCGATGTTCGCGCGCTTGGTGATGCTCTCGTCCGAATGGTCGGCGTACGCCTCGCGCATATGCGTCTGATCGACGACATAGCGCGCCAGCTCGGCAATGGGGAGCGCCTGCCCCCGGATGACCAGGTCTTTGAGGAGAGCGGCAAAGGCTTTCAATTTTGCCTTTGCGCCGCTGTTGAGGGGAAGTTCATCCGCGTCCAGAAGGGCGTCGTAGACGGTGAGATCGGTCTGCGCCGCGTACTCTTCCAGCGTCTGCACGGTCTTGTCGCCGATGCCCCGCTTGGGGAAATTGACGACGCGCAGGATCGCCTCGCTGTCGAAGGGGTTGTTGACGATGCGAAGGTAGGCGAGGATGTCCTTGATCTCCTTGCGCTCGAAGAAGCGGAAGCCGCCGAATACCTTGAAATTGATGCCGTATTTGGCGAACTCCTGTTCGTACGAACGAGTGAGCGCGTTGATGCGCATGAGCACGGCAAAATCCGAATACTTTGCGCCGTGGCGGACAAAATTCGCAATGGTGCGCGCGGTGAACGCCGCCTCCTCCGTCTCGTCCGCCGCCTCGAAGGCGACCGCGCGGCTGCCCTCGGCATTCTCCGTCCAGAGGGTCTTGTCCTTGCGCCCCTTGTTGTGATGAATGACGGCGTTGGCGAGGGAGAGGATGGTCTTGGTCGAGCGGTAATTCTGTTCGAGCTTGTACACCTTGGCATCGGGAAAATTGCGCTCAAAGTGCAGTATGTTGCCGATGTCCGCGCCCCGCCAGCCGTAGATGGACTGATCGTCGTCGCCGACGACAAAGAGGTTCTTATGTACCTCCGCAAGCATACGGATGATGTCGAACTGCACGGCGTTGGTGTCCTGGAACTCGTCCACGAGGATATAGTGGAATTTGACCGCGTAATAGGCGCGCACGTCCTCGTTCTCTCGTAAAAGGCGCGCCGTGAGCATCAGAAGGTCGTCGAAGTCCATGGCGTTGTTTTCCCGGAGGTGCGCCTGGTAGCGCGTGTAGACCTTATAGACGGTCTCCAGGTTCTTTTCGTCGCCCTCCTGTTTCAGCCGGGCGGCATACCCGCCCGGGTCGAGCGCCAGTGTCTTGGCGTTGGCGATGTGCCATTTGACGTTTTTCAGCAGTTTTTCGTCGTCGTAGTCGCATTCCTTGAAAGATTGTTTGACGACGCTGGCGCGTTCGGATTCGCCGTAGATGGAAAATTTATCGTTGAACCCCAGCCGTTCGGCGTTCTTGCGCAAAATGCGGGTGCACATGGCGTGGATGGTGCTCACCCACATGCCCGCGGCGTCCGTCATGTTTCCGATGCGCTCCTGCATTTCCCGCGCCGCCTTGTTGGTGAAGGTGATGGCGAGGATGTTATAGGGCGAGACCCCCTTTTCGTCGATAAGGTAGGCGATGCGGGAGGTGAGCACGCGGGTCTTGCCGCTGCCCGCGCCCGCCAGGACCAGCACGGCCCCCTCGGTGTCGCACACAGGCCTGCGCTGTTCGGGATTGAGTTTTTCCAGTAAATCGTTCATAGGTATATTGTATCACTTTTCCGTCTATTTTTCAATCGTTTTGAGCGATTCGAACTCGCTTTCGCGACGAAATCTCTCCAGGGCGCGCAGATAGCGTTCGGAGAGGGACAGATTGTAGCGCTGCTTGTCTTCGTAGGAGAGCGTTTCGTAATACTCCTTGTCGGTCAGCCTGCCGATGGCGTCGGAAACTTCGCCCTCGGCGGTGAGGAGCTGTTTGACCCGCAGGTAGAACTCGTCCTCCTTTTCCCCGCCCACGGCGGCGGCGATCTTGTCGGCGAAAAAGCGCTCCACGCGCGTCTCGTTGATGCCCTGTTCGCGCGCCGAAGAGAGGTTGCGGTGCAGGTCCTCCTTGCATTCCGACCAAAAACCGCTCTTCATGCGCCCCTTTGCTTCCCGTGCCAATTCTTTCAGCGTCTTTGCCATGGTGATTTTTGCCTCCTTATGCAACGGAACGGCGTCCGCTGGCGATAAAAAAAATTACAGGTCGTTCGGAAGGCGCCCGACGGGCTTGTCCCCCCGAAATCGACAAAGAACGACGATTTTCGCAAACAAAAAAGTCCGTTACCCTGTAACAGACTTTCATGTTTCTTTAGTTTCTGCTGCGCTTGCGAGCCGCCTCGGATTTCTTTCTTCTGCGTACGGAAGGCTTTTCATAAAATTCCTTCTTGCGAAGATCTCCGATGATGCCGTCGCGGGAGCACTTTCTCTTGAAGCGGCGCAATGCGCTCTCCACACTCTCGTGTTCGCCGACAATGATCGTGGACATTTTTCCTCTACCCTCCTTCGCCGATGCATTTATTTTTTCACCAAATCATTATACCAATTCGGCAAAAAGCTGTCAAGCTATATTTTGCCTTTTTCGGCAATTTTTATCGCTGAAATTTATAAATTTTTTCCTGCAGCCAGAGCCACGACTCCTTCAGTTCAAAGAGCTCTCTGTAGTCCCTGGCATAGTTTTCCATGAGAATGTCGCCGTCAAAGCCGTTGTCCGCAAGGCAGCGGAGCATCTCTTCGAGATCGAACACCCCTTTCCCCGCAAGACAGGTGCCGCCCTGCCCGTCCGCGTCCGAAAAGTGAACGTAAGCGAGCGCGGGCCCCATGTCCTCGATGTACGCCCTATAGTCATACCCCGAGATGCGCGCCTGCTTGACGTCGAGCACGCCTTTGAGCCCGGGGCATTCCCGCCGGAGCTCCCGAAACACGCCCGGACGGTTGTACGTCGCCCATTCCACGTTTTCAAACGCCGGGACGACGCCGTGCCTGCCGCACGCTTCATAAATTTTCCGCATGCGCGGAGAGAGAAAGGAAAAATTGTCGTAATTGCCCGTCCGCTTGATGCGGGCGACGCCGTGAAAGGTATAGTACCGCGCGCCCATCTCTTCGGCGGCGCACATGACTTCCTCCAAGAGCGCGAAGGCGTCCGCCTCCACGCGGGGGCAGACGGAAAAGAGCTGGGGTTCGTACTGCTCGGTGAGGGTGTGCACCGAATTGATGCGCACGCTGCCCTTGCGCGAAGCCACAAGCGCGCCGAACGCCCGCTTGTATTCGCTGAACGTGCTCAAAAACACCTCGGCGACGGGCACGCCCCATTCGGAGAGGAGCGCGACCGACTCCTCATTGTTCTTTTTCAGAAATAAACTTGCCGTGGAAATGCCGACCTGCACCGCCTTTTCACTCCTTCCGCTTCCGACCGGATGTACTTTCCTGCCTGCACCGAACAAGGCAAAGGGCCCGCCGCGGCGAGCCCTGCCCCGTGTACAAATTCAGCGCACGCTCGCCAGGAGATTGGCGACCGCCGCCTTGAGCTCGATGAGCTTGCCTTCCGCCTCGCACTCGTCGCCCGCGCGGACGGAATAGTATACCTTCAGTTTGGGCTCGGTGCCCGAGGGACGGACGCAGACGAAGGCCCCGCCGTCCAGTTCGTAATACACGCAGTTGCACTTGGGGATGCCGAGCGGTTCGCGCTTGCCCGTCGCCGTCTCCACGCGCACATCCGCGCTGTAATCGCGCATCGCCACGACGGGCACGCCCGCCAGCTCGCGCACCGTGAGGGTCTTTAACCCGTCCACGACGGCGTTCATCTCCTTCATGGCGTTCAGCCCGGAATATTGCGTGGAGGCGTTGGCGTCCAGCACATAGCCATAGATCTTATAGAGCTCCTGCAACCTCTGCCAGACCGTCTTGCCGATATAGGTATAGTAACAGACCATCTCCGCACAGAGCATGGAGGCGACAACGGCGTCCTTATCGCGGGCATGGGTGCCGCGCAGATACCCGCAGGACTCTTCAAACCCGAAGATGAAAGTATGGCTGCCGTCCTTTTCCCACTGCTTGATCTTTTCGCCGATGAATTTGAACCCGACGGGCGTTTCAAACAGGGCGACCCCCGCCTTTTCACAGATGGGCTTTGCCATGCCCGTGGAGACGAAGGACTTGACCACGGCGGCATTGGCGGGCAGGGCGTTCTCTTCCTGCAGGCGGGTGAGGATGTAGTCGAGGAGGAGGATGCCGACCTGATTGCCGCTGAGCGCGATGAATTCGCCCTTGTCGTCCTTGACGGCGACGCCCAGGCGGTCGGAGTCGGGATCGGTGCCGAACACGACGTCCGCCCGGATCTGATTTGCCAGGTCGATGGCCATGGAGAGGGTCTCCTTGAATTCGGGATTGGGGACCTTGACCGTGGAAAATTCGGTATCCGGTTCCGCCTGTTCCTTGACGACCGTCACGTTGATGCCCAATTTTTTCAGAATGGTCGTGACGGGGATATAGCCCGAACCGTGGACGGGCGTGTAGACGAGCTTGAGGTCCTTCCCGCATTTTTTGACGGCTTTGGGGGAAAGGGTCAGTTTGGAGAGCTCTTCGATGTACGTCGTGTCCACTTCGGCGGGCACGGGCACGATGAGCGGGCTGTCCTCGTCGCCCTGCACCGAGAGATAGTCCGTGATCTTATCGATGTAGCCGACGACCTCGGCGGTATCCTCGGGGGACATCTGCGCGCCGTCCTCGCCGTACACTTTGTAGCCGTTGTATTCCTTGGGGTTGTGCGAAGCCGTGATCATGATGCCCGCGATCGTTTTGAGGTAGCGCACGGCATAGGAGAGCATGGGCACGGGATGCACCTTGTCGAAGAGGTATGCCCTGATGCCGTTTTTCGCCAGCACGCTTGCCGCCGCCTTGGCGAACGCCGCAGACTTCCGCCGCGTGTCGTACGAGATGACGACGCCGCGCGCCGCCGCCTCTTTGCCGAGGGAGTTGATGAACTCCGACAGCCCCTGCGTGGCGCGCATGACCGTGTAGACGTTCATCATGTTCATGCCGTAGCCGATGAGCCCGCGCATGCCCGCCGTGCCGAATTCCAATTCGCCGCCGAAACGGTATTCGATCGCCTTGACGTCGTCCTCCACCGCTTTGAGCTCGGCGATGCCCTCCTGGCAGAACCGCTTGTCGTTCAGCCACCGTTCAAAGTTCTTTCTGTAATCCATTTTTTTCCGCTCCTTCATTCTTGTTTTTATATTTTATATGTCGGGGAAAAGTTTGCTTATTCCCCTTCTTTTTGTTCCGATCCCGCCGTCCCTCCGGCCGGCGTTTCCGCCGCGTTCTCCGACGGGCTTTCCCCGCCTTCCCCGCTCTCTTCGGCAACGGGGCGTTTGTCCGCGATGCGGATGTACATGCCGCCCTCCGGATTGTCGGGGTCGCAGATGTGCGTATAGCTCAGGAAATAGCGCTTGCCGCGCGCCGAATAATAGCCGACGAATTGCAGGCAGACAAAGAAAACAATGCTTGCGGGGACGGTGACGAGCAGCGCGCTGAAAAACGTGGTGACCGCGAAGAGCACGTTGACCGCGATGACGCAATAGACGGCAATCAGATAGTTGGAAAAATTGGAGGCGAACTGCCGCCTGCCCATGCGGAAACTTTCCTTCATTGCCTGCCCGAGCTTTCGCCCGTCGACGATGATGGCGGGCATCCAGTCGGAAATGACGGCAAATTTTATCGCCTGCATGACGATGACGAAGGTCACGCCGAAAAAGAGAGCAAGCAGCACGGGCAGGAATACGAACAAACGGAAAAAGACGAGATAGCAGACCACGATGACCAGCGCGTCATAGGCAAACGAGAGCGGCACATAAACCACCTGATAGAGCGCGGCCGTACCGATGTTGCGCAAAAAACCCGCAAAGAAAGGCGTTTGGGTGTACTGCGACATCTTGTCGTTGAGTATGTCGCCGAAGGCAAAGATCGCCAGACCGTTGGAAAAGCGATTGACCAGATAGAGCAAAGTGAGCCCGAAACAGGAAAACACGATCTCCGCAAGGTGACGGTTCATGAAAGCGAATATCCCGCCGAGCGCATCCACCAACGCCTCCACCGCCACGCGGAAATTTGCATCGAAAGCGGCATAGCTCGTGCTGTTGAAAAAAATCTCCGCAATATCGCCGAACGCGGCGGCGAAGGCAGCCGCCTCGTCGCTCTCTAAAAACGGGCCGATGTTGGCGGCCAGAATGATCGCGGCAAGCGACCCCGTGATCAGAAATATGATCAGTTCAAACAAAAGGATGACATAGGCGCTCCTGAAATTGTTCAGGAGCAGATGAAAGGCGTTGCGGAATCTCATTCTGCGGTTCCCCTCCTGCAACAAAAAATGAAAAATATATCCGGATCGAAACGCCGTCCGGATGCAGGCGTCCCCCAAAGCGGCCGCCCGAAAAAGGCTGCGATCTCCGATCCCCTCTTTCCCTCGAAAACTCAGTCGCGGTATCGCTTTTTCAGATCCTCGCGTTCCAGCTGGGCGGCGTCGAAATAGACGACCTCCATGCGCACGATGAACAGCATGAAATAGAACATATACACGACCAGCATGATCGGGTACACCGCGGGCACCGGCAGAAACATGATGCACGGGATGAGAATGGCGTTGCCCACGATGAGCGAACAGAACATGGAGACGACCAGGCGGCGCTTGACCTTTTCGGTGATCTGATTGGAATAGCGCAGCGCCTCGAAGGCCTCGAAGCCCGTGATCTGCATGCACGGCAGCCAGAGATAGAAGAGCGCGACGACGTACAGAAGCGCCAGAACGGCCGCAAGGAGCAGGATACAGAAGAGCACATACTGCGCCGCCGCGTTGGGAACGATCGAAAACACGGCGAACGCCAACGCGGAAAAGAGCAGCGCCCAAAGTTCGTACAGCGCCGAGAAGAACAGCGCAACGGCGGCCGTGCTCATGACGTTGTCGTTGAGTTTTTCCACCAGTCCGTTGAGCGTGCGCTTGCCGATGCGCATATGCTTGTCTATGAGCGCGAGCAGCAGGCTGGCGCAGAGGACGATTGCAAAATAGGATACCAGGCTGAAAAGCGCCTGCAACCAACCCGTGAAATTATAGATGGAAAAGGTGTTGAATATCTGCGCCCAACCGATTTCCTGCATGTTTCCCGTAAAAAACGCGGTAAAAAACGCCTTGGAGTCCTCCAGGGCAGACATGCCGGCAAGGCACGCCCCCGGCAATACGGACAGCAGGGCGATATACCAAAGATTTCGGAATACGTAGCGAATGGAAGAATTGGTGTAATTCATGGCCGTTGTTCTCTTGCTTTCCGGTCTGCGCGCCGCGGACCGGTTCATCGATATTATATAGGTATTATATACCTAAATCGCAAAACTGTAAAGAGTTTTCGGCAAAAAAATTGCCCCGCGGCGGAAAAAAAGGAGGGAAACGCCCCCGCCGGCGCTCCCCTCCCGCCCGATTTTTCCGTTTTTCTCATTCCCCGCGGCTCGCTCACGTCACATACGAACGCAGGCGGTCGTAGAGCGTGGCATAAAATTCGCCGAGATAGCTTGGCGCGACCGTATCCGCCTGGAAGAGCGCAAAGCGCACATTGGCGTCGGTCATGGACATGTAGTAGTTGTAGACCACATAGTACCGTTCTGCCGCGTCCAGGGAATAATCGGGATTGTAGGGATAGGCATATTCCTCATCGCCCTCCCCCGCCTCGGCGTCCGCGCCCAGAAAATCGATCTGAAACTGCAGGTCGTCCACCACCGCCGCCACGTCCGCCTCGTAGGCGCTCTGCAATTCGGCGCAGCGGTCTTCCAGCATGGAGGAGCGCAGCATGCCCTTCGCGAGCAGGTCATAGTATACGTTCTGCTTGTCCTCGGCAAGTTTTGCAGTCAGTTCATTCTTCTTCTCCTGTGCATCGCGCACAAAGGAGAGGGCGGAAGCCGAAAGTTCCGACTCCGTCAATCCGAGATCCTGTAAAATATCCAGCACCATACCGCTCACCCCTCCTTCGCCGCCGCGGCCTCCACGTCCAGCCCCCGCAGGACGCAATCGGCGTCCTCGCTTTCAATGCGCACGAAAAACCCTGCATCGCTAAGCTGCGGACGCACGGATCCCGCGTCGCGCAGGCAGAGGGAATATACCCTCTTTTCGCGGGCATGCCCTCCTTCTATCGTCAGTCTGAAATTTCCGCTGCCGAAAAGCGTTACCCGGCGGAGCCGTTTACGCCCCGTCCCCGTTCCCGGGCGGATATACCCGCTCTGCCAGACTTTCTGCAGCGGCCGCCCGGCGAAAACGCTCTGCCGCGTCAAACGGAGAAAGGCACCGCCCGAAAAGAAATAGCAATCCGCCCCCGCGCAGGCGGGACGGGACATGTCCAGGTCGGAGAGATACCCTTCCTCTGCCGCGGGGTCGTAAAAGAGCGTGCGCCGCGCGCCCGCCGCCGTCAGATAGGACAGGACATAATACGCGCCCCAGACGCCCGAACGGCAGTCGGGCGCGTCGGCAGGCGGTTCGGCGCCGAGCCATGCGGCGGCACACCGCTCCGCGCCGCTGCCGTCAAAGGCATACAGCCCGTCCGCCGTCAGAAAGAGAAGATGTTCCCCGACGATCTGCGCGGAATTTTCATGCACGGCCCCGAACGCCGCGGGAAAGGGCAGGGCGGAGAACTCAAAATTTTCCGCCTCCGCCCTGAGGACGGTCAGCCCCCGTTCGCGCAGGGCATACATCTGTTTGCCGCAGGGAAAGAGCCCGGAAATTTCTCCGAACTCGGGCGAAAGGTCGGCATATCCCGCCGTGCGGCAGGCGTGTTCCCAATCCTCTTCGTCGAGCGCCGCCGAAAAATAGATGCGGTACGGGACCGCGGCGGAGATGGCGAACAGCCGCTCGTAATAAGTACAGCCGCAGCGCACCGCGGGCGCGTCCTGCAACGCCGAAAACGTCTGCCCGTCATAAAAATATATCCCTTCCGGCGCAAAAAAGATCAATTTTTCCGCGTTGTCGGCGGTCACGAAACGCACGGCGGCAGGTGGCGCGGCAAATGCCGTTTCGGAGAGCCGCGCGACGGACGCGCCCGCTCCGTCCGCCTGCGGGGAAAGCACATACAGAAAGCCGTCAGCGTAAAACACCGGATGTTCCGCCCCCGCCGTCTCCAGAAGATAGGCCGCCGTCGGGGCATACCCCGCAAAGAGCGCCGATTCCGCCGCAACGGCCGCACCGAAGCCGCCGCGCAAAACGCCGTTTTCGGCGCGGAAATTCAGACAGGCGGCGGGATAGAGCACCCCGCTCTTTGCGTTCTCCCCCTGCGGCGACGCGGAAAACGCAAAATGAGCGCTTTCCCATTTCAACGCGGGCATGGTCAGTTCTTTTTTCGGAAATATCATAACTCACACCCACCTTCTGGAGCGGATGACGCGCGGGCGGGAAGCCGAATGCGCGCACAGGAGCGCATCCTTATATTTTTTGTCCCATACGATCGCCTCGTCGTACAATCCGGAAATGAGGCAGTATTCGCACGCAACGCCGTAGGCGAGCAGCCGCTCGGGCACCCTGGCGGCATATTCGCTGTGGTCGCACAGCCGCTTGCTCTCGGGCGAATAGGAATAAGTGACCACCGAAGTCCCCGCGCGCGTGCGCAGATATTCGGGGAATACGGTGTACGGCAGTTTGTTGCCGTATTCGTCCGTCACGGACAGAATGGAGACGGGCTGCCGCAAAAAGGACGTATACGGAAGGGCGCCCGTGTCGCAGACGACCGTCTCTTCGGCGGTCAGCGGCAGATAATCGAGGGCGACCTCGTTCTCCACGATGTTATAACAGCGCAGAAAAATGTCCGCTTCCCGCCGGAGCGCCGCCACCTTTTCCGCTGCGCCCGCGCCGTTTCCGCTTTCCCCGCCGTCCGCGGACTCTCCGCCGCCTTTCCCGCCCTCCCTGAGATAGCGGAAGAGATCTTCCCTGCCGAGCAGGAACGCCGCCTGCGCCGCAATGTCTTTCACCAACATAAAAGAATCCTCCTACAAAAAATATGGGCAGGGAACGGAAAAATATTCCAATCCCCTGCCCGGTCGATCTGTCCCATGCCCGCGTTGAACGGCGCTTTTGCCGCCCCAACGCAAACGGGACGCTTACTTTTCGGTGATGCCGGAAAGCATCGCCTGGCCGCAGGGCCTGGTGCACACGAGGTCGGCGTACTTGACGAGCGTCGCCGTGTAGACGGGCTTGCCCGCCACCTGCCGGAGCACCTTGCCGTCCTCGCCCTCCAGCCACTGCCAGTCGCAGAGCTGGTGCAGGCAGAAGTCGTCGGTGTTCAGAAGGTACATCGTGCCGTCGGGGCAGAAGCGGTCCGCCACCACGGGGATGCCGTTGAAGCTCATCGCCCTGTAGCCGCCCGCCAGTTCCATCGTGTCCACGATGCGCTTGTAGGTGTTGAAATACTCCGCCAGCGCGCGCTTGACGCCCCACGAACAGACGATGAAGTTGACGCGGCTGCCCGACACCTCTTCGAGATAGTCGATCGCCGTCTGGATGGCGGTCTCGCTGATGGCGCCGACCGAATCCTTTGTGTAGGGCTTCATCCAATCGTTGCCGCTGCGCTCCACGCCGTACAGCGTTTCGCTGTCGCCGAAGATGGCGCCCAGCCCCGTCAGTTCCAGCCCGTCCGAATTCTGAATGACGATGCGGGAGGCGCTGGGTACGGCCGTGGCGGTCAGCGTTGCCCCGTCCACCGTGACGGTCTTGTTCGCCCGGTCGACGGAGAGAATGGTCCTGCCGCCCGCAAGCACGCTGCCGCCCGTCGCGGCGACAAAGTCGACGATCATGCCCTCGGCGAGGTTTTTGACGCTTGCCACGGTGACGACGCCGCCCGTGATGTCCGTGACGGTGGTCAGCGTGCCGCTGCCGTCGCCGAAGAGCATCCTGCCGAAGTTGAAGGAAGAGCTCTTGACCAGCCCGTCCATTTCGTCGTTGAGCAGGTTGACGAACGCGCCCTCGTTGTTGGCGGAAGAACGGATGGCCTTGTCGGAAATTTCGATGGTGCCGAAGAGGTTCTTCAACGTCGTCACAAACTGCGCATAGCGGTTGCCGCCCGCGGCGGGAAGTTCGCCCGCCTCGGTGCCCGCGCCGATGCCGCCGTTCACGCCGTAGCGCACCAGGCGGCGCACGTCCTTGCCCCACACGTCCGCCGTGGACCGTCTGATCTGCGCGAGCAGCGGATTGACCGACGTGTTCAGCATGTCGGTGACCGCCCCGAGATAAAAAGATTTCAATGCGTTGTCCGCTGTTTCCATGGTTA
>CAZTND010000031.1:0-16282 GCA_964615285.1 uncultured Clostridia bacterium | reverse complement strand
TCGGGCGAATGGAATTTCGCCCTCGGTCAGCAAATCGCCTTGCGTATGCGATTTGTCTTGCGCCGTCAAACAACGATCATCGATCGTTTTTCGAGTAACTCACCTTTGGCAAGGGTGCGGGAACGCCGTTCCCGCGTAAAGAAAGCCTTTCCAAAGCGGAGCGTTCGCTCCGCGCAAATCGCCCGTCGGGACGATTAACCTGGGATTTTCAAGAGTCTGTGACCATTGAACGGGTGAAGGGCAGAGCCCTTCAAAACAAATAGCCTTTTACAAGCGGAGCATCGCTCCGCGCCCATCGCCAAAGACGATAAAAGCGCCAAGCCTGTCGGCTTGCTTATTAGAGTTCGATATTTAAGGGGCGCTGCCCCTTATACCCCGCCAAAGGAACCATCGTCCCTTTGAAATCCCCTGTTGTGCAAGGCGTTGCCTTGCTTGCAGAGGTTCGGGAAGCAAAAGGCCTGCGTCACGAAAAATCGAGCAAAATGGTGACGGGGCCTTCGTTGCTCTGTTCGATGTGCATATCCGCGCCGAACACGCCCGTTCGGACGGTCAGGCCGTATCCGCGCAACAATTCTGCCACGCGCTCGTACAGCGCATTCGCCGCGGCGGGCTCTTCCGCGCCGACAAAAGAGGGACGGTTGCCGTGCGTACAGTCGCCGTACAGCGTGAATTGAGAAACGAGCAAAATTTCCCCGCCGACGTCGCCGACCGATAAATTCATTTTTCCCGCAGCATCCGAAAAAATACGGAGCGCAGCAATTTTCTTTGCCGTCTTTTGCGCCTGCGCCTCGCCGTCACCCTTGCCCACGCCGAGATAGACCGTCAATCCGTGCGAAATTTCGCTGACCGTCCTGCCTTCCACCGTCAGTTTCGTCTTGCCGACGCGCTGTACCACCGCTCGCATGCCTTTTGTACCCCTCCTGTATAAAACGCCGAAAAGCACGACGCAACCGCCGTGCTTTTGAAGTTCTTTAAGCAGAAATTACACGCGGCTCATGTACTCGCCGCTGCGGGTATCGATGCGGATGGTCTCGCCCTCGTTGACGAACATGGGCACCTGCAATTCGTACCCCGTTTCGACCTTTGCCTTTTTCATGGCATTGGTCGCGGTGTTGCCCTTCACGCCGGGGTCGGCCTCGATGACTTTGAGTTCCACAAAGTTTTCGGGTTCGACCGAAAACGCCTTGCCGTACAAAAAGCGCACGGTGACGACGTCGTTTTCCTTGATGAAGTTGAGCGCATCCTCGCACTGATCCTTGGTCAGCTCGATGGTGTTGAACTCGTCGTCCATGAACACATAGAACTCGCTGCCGTCGTAGTAGGAATAGGTCATCTTTTTGGTCTCGACGTCCACCGTCTCCAGCTTTGCCGTGGGGTTGAAGGTCTCGTTGGAGAGCACTTGACCCGTGACCACGTTTTTCAGCGTGGTGCGCACGAACGCCGCGCCCTTGCCGGGCTTTACATGCTGGAAGTCGGTAACGGTGTAGACACCGCTCTTATACTCGAACGTCGCGCCCTTTCTGATATCGCCTGCTAACATCTGTCCCATTGTAAATCGTCTCCTTGGTCTGTTTTTTATTTTTAAATTATTATCAGTTTTTTGTCCGTCTTATGCATCAGGCTCTCCACTTTGCCGCCGCGCAAAGTTACGGTGTCCTCGATGCGAATGCCCGCTTCGCCGGCAAAATATACCCCCGGTTCGTCGGAAAACACCATGCCGTCCTGAAAGACCGTGCCGCTCTTCGGGGAGAGGCGGGGCTCCTCGTGAATGTTCAGCCCGATGCCGTGCCCCAGGGAATGGGTGAAATACTTGTCCAGCCCGTATCCCGCGAGATAGTCCCGCGCCAGGGCGTCCCCTTCCTTTCCCGTCATGCCCGCACGGAATTTTTCCTTGAACAACTCGTGCGCCGTCAGGACATGAGCGTACAGCTCTTTGAATTTTTCGTGCTTTTTGTCGTCGCCGAAGAGGAATGTACGGGTGATGTCCGAACAGTACCCGTTCTTCTTGCAGCCGAAGTCGATGAGTATTTCGTCGCCGAAACGCAGAGGGGTGTCATCCGTTTCGTGGTGCGGAACGGACGCGTTGGCACCGAACGCCACGATGGTATCGAAGGAAGTGCCCTCCGCGCCCGCCAGGCGCATTTCGTATTCGAGGCGCGCCGCGCATTCCCGTTCGGTCATGCTCTCGCGGATCGCGGGCAATAGTCTCAAAAAGCCCTCCTCGGCAATGGCGCACGCCCGTTCAATGGCGGAAAGCTCCTCCGCCGTCTTGACCGCCATACAGGCGGTCAACGCGGGCATGGCATCCACCAATCGCACGTTCAGCGCTTCCAGTTTTTTATAGTCGGGGTAGGATGTGAGGGCAAAGGGAATGCCCACGCTCTTATACTTTTTCAGCCGTTTGGCGGGCGCATTTTCCGCCGTCATCTCCTCCACAGAAAACCCGGGCTTGTCCGCAAAAAATTTCCGCGCCGATTCGATGTAGCGGGCGTCTGTATACATGGTAACGCCTTCTCCGTCGGCGATCACATACCCGTCCTCGATGGAAAAACCGGTGAGATACCGTTTGAGATAATCGCGGACGACATAGACCGCCTCGGCATTCGTCCGTCGGAGGACGCGCGCGGCATTTGTTTCGGACATGATGTTTGCACCTCTTCTCTATATTGTACCAAAAAATTCTTTATAAGTCAATGCTATTCAATATATTTTTCGGCATTCGCCCGACCGCACCGCGAAAAAATCTGCGGAAAAACCCGCCCGCAAGGTCTGCTGCGCCCCCCCTTTCGAGGCTGCCGGAAATAAAAAGCGCGCAGCTCCCGCAGAACGGACATTTTGCACCATGCCGCAGACGGTTCGTACCCGTCTTTTCGCCGATTTTTCCAAATATATTGATAAATTTTCTGATGCTACTATAATAAAGGTATGAAAATTCGGGAGGTACTCTTTATGAAAAAAACTTCTTATATCAAAACTGCAAGTAATGCAAGAACGGCTAATATAGTATTAATACATATAAAGAAAAAATATGATAAATTTTGCAAAAAATCAGACTCCCGGAACGAACGTCCGGAAGCCTTTTTTTCCGCAAATGAAGATCCCTAAAAAATTACAGACTGTTGTAAATGTTTTTCATCATTAACGCGTCGCGGGACTGCGTGCCCGCCGATTCGCTGACGATGTAGGGATGCAAATCGAGCTTTTTGAGCGCGGCGGCGAGCGGCGCAAACTCCGGGCCGTACACCGCGTCGTCGAACGTGAGGTGGCATATCTCTCCCTTCGCGCCGTACTTGATCTTGGAAAAGTGCATGTGAAAGCCGTCTATGCGTTCCCGCCCAAGCTCGGCGATCATGTATTCCAGCCGCGCCGTAAAGTCCCCTTCGGTCTTGAGCGAGCCCTGTTCGCGCGCGTTGACGTGGCCGAAATCGACGCACGGGGTGAACACCTTGTCGATCTTGCAAAAGCGGGTCACCTCTTCCACCGTGCCGATCTGGGCGATCTTGCCCATGGTCTCGGGGCAGAACATAAGGTCTTCCATGTTGTTGAGATAGATATATTCGCACAGCCGTTTGAGGCGCTCTTCGCAGAGTTCCACCGCCTTTTCCCGCTCCATCTTACCCTGTGCGGCGGGGTGAAAGACCAACCGCCTGCCGCCCATGATTTTCAAAGCCCTTGCGCTGTCCAGAACATAATTGAAGGACTTTTGCGCCATTTCGTCGTCGGGGTTGGAAAAGTTGATGAAGTAGGGGGCATGCACGGAAATTTCTACATTTTCATGCGCGAACGCTTCGCCGATGGAGATGGCTTTGCCCTCCCCCATGTTGACCCCTCTGCCGAAGGAATATTCAAAACAATCCAACCCCTTGCCGCGCACATATGCCGCCGCCTGTTCGGTGTGTTTGTATCCCGCGGCGTAAAATTCTTCGTCGTTGCCGCTCGGGCCGAATTTGATCATGATTCTTCCTCCCCTTTTTCTTGTACGGGCGCAAAGACCGTCATTTGAATGCCCGTGTCTTGCACCAAAATATCTTTCGGCATCCGCAACATCTTTGCGGTGACATAAAAATCGCCCGCAGCGCCGCCGACATTGCAAATCTGAATGACATAGACCACCCAGAACCAGATCCCTTTGCTGAACAAATCGATGATGAGCAATACCATGCCCCAGATGACGACGGGCGCAAGGGCTATGACGATGTAGCGGATCCTATCAAAATAAGCACTGCTGCCCGCATAGGCAAAGACGAGCCTGAAACCGAAACGGGGCCTCACGCGGCTGAACGCATACATGAATATGCCGTGCACCGCCTCGTGCAGAACGATGTAGGCAAAAATGCCCGCCAAAAGGACGACAAGCGGCAGCAGCCAGCCCGTGACGAAATTGTCGGCGTCCAGTTCGAGATCGAGCGGCACGACCAACACACCGACGACGACCATGACCGCCGCAATGACGAAACTCAGAATATTGACGAACCAAAAGACCTTTTTGTCTTTTTCAAGGTCGATGACCGTCAATGGTATATAATTTTCCGGCAATACGGAACAACTCTTCATTTTCTCACCCGCATGATGTCCTCTTGCAACTGCGCCGCCAGCGCGGCCTTGTCGGGAAACTTCCGAATGTCGCGCAGATAGCCGTCGAATACCAAATCGATGGTTTTACCGTATAAATTGCCGCAAAAGCCGTCGAAATACGCCTCGGCTTTGCGGTAGGTCACCCCGAATGTGGGGCAGGGGCCGAAATTGGCGATGCCGCGGTACGTTTTTCCTTCCAGATCGGCATGCACGGCGTACACGCCCTCTTTCAAAGGAAATTTCTCGCCCGGATAGGTGAGATTGGCGGTCGGAAAACCGTAGGTGTGCCCGACATGCCTGCCCTCTTCCACCCTGCCGCGCAGGAAAAACGGGAACAAGAGCAGTTCGTTTGCCCGTTCCACCGCGCCCGCGGCGAGGTGTTCCTTAATGGCGGAGGCGCTCACCTTTTTGCCCCCGACGCGTAAAACCTCCCGGGCATGCACGGGAATACCCGTCAATGCACGGATAAACTCCGGCGTGCCCGCCGCCCCCTTCCCGAAGCGGAAATCTTCTCCGCAGACGAAGGCTTTTGCGTTGTAACGGCGGATAAGATCGGACAAAAACGCCTCTTTTTCCGTGTTCCTGAACGCTTCCGTAAATTCGCAGGCGAAGAAAAAGTCCGCGCCCGCACGGGCGAATATCTCCCGCCGTTCAGGCAGCGTAAAGAGCGCCTGCCCCTTGCCGCCCAGAATGGTCATGACGCCGACGGGCAAGCCGAGCCCCTTCGCACAGTCAAGCAGTTTTTTGTGCCCGACGTGCAGCCCGTCAAACCCGCCCAACAGCAGCACGCAGGGCGCGGCGTATTCGGTTGTCCCCTCTTCCGTCCGGTCGTTCAGCATAGTTTGGTCCTGATCTTTGCCTGCCCGCCGCACACTTCGGCAATGCCGTAAAAACCCGCTTTGTCGTAAATCTTATACAGCCCGTCGGGGCGGCCGGTCGGCCGGGGCAGGCCGTGAAAGATGTGTTCGTCCCCGATCTCGATGGTCGGCAGATCGAGCACGTCCTCAGTCGGTATGACGTGGTTTTCAATGTTTTCGGCGGTCAATTCGTCCAAAGGGACGGCATTCTCCAAACGGAACATGCCGCTTTCCGTGCGGACGAGCTCGGTCATGATGCCGTTTGCGCCGCATGCCGCCGCAATGTCCCGCGCGAGGGAGCGGATATAAGTGCCCCCGCCGCATTCGACGGCAAAACGAAAACTGTCCTCGCTCACCCGTTCCAAAAGTTCGATGTTGTAAATGCGCACCCTTTTGGGCGGCAGTTCAAATTCCTTTCCCGCGCGCGCCAGCTTGTAACCGCGCACGCCGTTCACGCTCTTCGCGCTGTAACGGGGCGGCACCTGCAATATCTCTCCGATTTGGGCATGGGCGGCCTCTTTTAAGGCTTCCTCGCTCGGGACGAAGGGGTTGGAAAAATCCAACTGTCCCGTGGAGTCGAGGGTGTCCGACGTGACACCGAAGCGGAACACGGCGACATAGCGCTTGCGCTTTTCGAGCATATAGTCGAACAGCCTTGCCGCATTGCCGAGCGCGACGGGCAGGACGCCCGAGGCCAGGGGATCGAGCGTGCCCATGTGCCCGCAGGAAAGCCCTGCAAGCTTTTTGATGCGGTTGACGGCGTAGCCGCTGGATACGCCGCTCGGCTTGTTGACGTTGACAAATCCCGTTTTCATGACAGCAGATCCCCGCATTTGATTTCAAGGCGGTCAGTCGAGATACTGCGAAACGGTATAGCGCAGTTTGTCGATGACCTCTTCCGCTTCGCCGAACATCATGCAGCCGCTGGCAAGGATGTGCCCGCCGCCGCCGAACACGCCCGCGACGGCGTTGACGTTGGCTTTGCCTTTGGAGCGCAGGGAGATCTTAAAACGGCGGAAGTTGACTTCCAAAATCGCCGCCGCCACTTCCACGCCGTCCACGGAGAGCGGAAAATCGACAAACCCTTCGGTCATGCTCTGGTCGGCGCCGCACTCTGCCAGCATGGCGCGGGTGATGAGGATAACGGCAAGTTTCCCCTCCAAAAAATACCTTATTCCGGACATGGTATGCCCGTACAGGAGAGCACGCGCCGCGCTCTGGCGGCGGAACACGTTGTAGCCGATGGTGTTCACGTCCGCCCCCGCGTCGGCAAGGAGCCCCGCCGTGCGGAAGGTTTCGCCGTCGACGTCGCTGTGGGAGAAGTTGCCCGAATCGGTCATCAGACCGAGCATGAGCGCGTTGGCGATGTCCGCATCGATCTTTACGCCGAGCAGGGGAATGAGCTGCGCCATGTTCAGGCAATTGGCGGCGCAGTTGCGCACATAGTTGAAGCGCGCATACGCCGTATTGGAAATGTGATGATCGATGTTAAAGGTCGGTTTTTTGCCCTTCGCTCGCGCAAAGACCTCGCCCAGCTCGCCGAGCCGCATCTCTTCGCTGCTGTCCACCGCGATGTAAGCCTCGGCATCGGGCAGTACGGGCGTCTTTCTGATTTGATCGATCCCCTTCAGGAAGCTAAATTTTTCGGGTATATCGCTGTCGTTGCAGATCTCGCAGCGGACACCAATGGCGGAAAGCGCGAAAAAGAGCGCCACCCCGCTGCCCAGCGTGTCGCCGTCGGGCCGGGTGTGCGTGAAGATGACCGCACTCTTGATTTTTTTCAGCTCTTCGGCGATCTGCCGCAGATTTCCCGTTTTGTTCACCTGTCTTCCCCTTCCCGATCGCTGTCCGTATCCCCGTCACCGTCCTCCTCTCTGTGTATCCTGGAGAACAGTTCGTCCATGTGCGCGCCGTATTCCATGGAATTGTCCTGCAAAAATTGCAGGGCGGGCACGGTGCGCATGCGCATGGTCTGCGCCAGCTCGTGGCGGATAAAGCCCGCGTTTTCGCGGATGAGGCGGAACGTTTCGCTGCGCACGGCGCCGTCCGCCGCATATACGCTGACGAAGATGCGCGCCGTTTTGAGGTCGGGCGCGACCGACGCCTCCGTCACGGAGATGAGCCCCTTCAGCCCGGGGCAATGGTCTTTCAATGACCCGTTCAAAATCTCGGAGATCGCCCGCCGGTACTCGCTGTCCAGACGGGACGTTCTGGAAACCTTCATGCCCGTTTCACCTCTTCTATGACATAGCATTCGATGACGTCGCCCACGCGGATCTCGTTGAACCCCTCGATGGCGCAGCCGCATTCGGTGCCTGCCACCGCCTCTTTGACGTCGTCCTTGAAGTGCTTGAGCTGCTTGACGTTGCCCTCGACGATCATGATGTTGTCGCGGTAGATGCGCAGTTTGCCGCCGCGCACCAGCTTGCCCTCGGTGACGAAGCAGCCGGCGATCGTGCCCACGCCCGTGATGTTGAAGGTCTGCTTGACCTCGCACTTGCCCATGTAGATCTCCTGATATTTGGGCGAGAGCATGCCCTTCATCGCCGCTTCCATGTCGTCGAGCAGTTCATAGATGATGCGGTAGAGCCGCACGTCCACCTTGCTCTTTTCCGCCAGCGCCTTGGCCTTGGAATCGGGACGGACGTTGAAACCGATGATGATGGCGTTCGCGCTCTCGGCGAGCATGACGTCGCTCTCGTTGATGGCGCCCGCCGCGCCGTGAATGACTTTCAGGCGGACTTCCTCGTTGGTGAGTTTTTCCAGAGACATCCGGATGGCTTCCACGCTGCCCTGCACGTCGGCTTTGACGATGATGTTGAGCGTCTTGAGCTTGCCCTCTTCGACCTGGGCGAACATGTCGTCCAGGCTGATGCGGGCCTGCTGTTTGACCATCTCTTCGCGCTGTTTGTTCTTGCGCTCTTCCTGCAAATGCTTCATGAGCGCCTGATCGACGGCGAAAATGGAATCACCCGCGTTGGGTACTTCGTCGAGGCCGAGAATGGACACCGCCATGGAGGGCCCCGCCTCTTTGACCTGCATGCCCTTGTCGTTGAACATGGCGCGGATGCGCCCCATGGTCATGCCGGAGATGACGTTGTCGCCCGTGCGGAAGGTGCCGTTCTGCACGATGACGGACGCCATGGGGCCCTTGCCCTTGTCGAGTTTGGCCTCGATGATGCTGCCGCGGCCGCTGCGGGCGGGGTTGGCGCGCAGGTCCTCCATTTCCGCCACCAGGCTGATGGATTCCAAAAGGTTGCCGATGCCCTCGCCCGTCCTGGCGGAAACGGGCACCAGAATGGTGTCGCCGCCCCACTCTTCGGGCAAAAGTTCGTGTTCCGCCAGCCCGTTTTTGACGCGCCCGACGTCGATGTCCGGTTTGTCGATCTTATTGACCGCCACGATGATGGGCACATTTGCCGCCTTGGCATGGTTGATCGCCTCGACGGTCTGCGGCATGATGCCGTCGTCCGCCGCGACGACGAGGACGACGATGTCCGTGATCTTCGCGCCGCGGGCACGCATGGCGGTGAACGCCGCGTGACCGGGGGTGTCGATGAAAGTGATCTGCTTGCCGTTCACGCTGACCGTGTATGCGCCGATGCTCTGCGTGATGCCGCCCGCTTCTCCCGCGGTGACGGAAGTGCTGCGGATCTTATCCAACAGAGAGGTCTTGCCGTGGTCGACGTGACCCATGACCGTAACGACGGGGGCACGGGGCACGGTGTTTTCATCTTCGGAATCCTTGCCGTGCATCTCGATGAGCTCTTCCTCGGCCGTCTTGGCGGGCTTGTATTCGAGATCGATGCCCATATCCGCCGCCATGAGTGCCGCGGTCTCGTAATCGATGGATTCGTTGACGCTCTTCATGATGCCTTCCTTGAAGAGCCGCTTGGTGATCTCCACCGCCGTGACGCCCAGTTTTTCGGACAGGACCTTCAAAGGGATCTCCTGCGTGGTGACGACAGCATGGTCGATCTTGATGACGTTGACCTCCTTCTTCTTGCCCTTCTTGCCGAAGCGCGCCTTGCGGTACCCCGTCTTGTCCTCGTCGAAGTCGTTGATGCTCAGCCCTTCCTGGCGGACCATCGCGCGCTTGTTGATGGGCCGCTTTTCCACATAGGTCTTTTCAAAGGCCTTCTTCTTGGGAGCGGCGGTCTCCTTTTTGACTTTGGGAGCAGGCGCGGGCGCAGCCGAAGCGGCGGGCGCTCTGCCGAAGGAAGGCCGGGAAGAGAACCCGGTTTCCGTGCGCGGCGCGCCGGGACGCCCCGTGCGATCGGAGGAACGCAGAGCCGTTCCGCCCTGCTGCCGGGAAGGACGCCCCTGCGGCTGGCCCGATGCAAACGTTTTTCCGTCCCGTCCTGCCGCGGGACGGCGCTCTTCGCCGCGCGCGGGACGGAACTCCTCGCGCGGGCGGCGGGCGGCAGTTTCCGCCTTGGCCGCGGGACGGTATTCATTCGTGCGCTGCGGGGTGCCCTGTACGGCGGGCGACGCGGATCTCGCGGCCGTTTTCTCCTTCTCCTTGGCGGACGGCTGCTCGCGCACGGGCTTTTCCGCCTTTTCCGGTCTCTTGCCGGCTTCGGAAGATACGGCAGAAGCAGCCGGGGCGGGCGGCGTTTTCCGTTTTTCGGGAGGAGCGGGAACTCCGGGCGCGGCAGACGCGGCGGGTTCGGCTTCCGCAGGCGCCGGCGAAACGGGAGCCGCGTCCGCAGAAGGCTCGGCGGGCGCCGCAGGCGCGGCGGCCGCTTGGGCTGCCCTGGCAGCCTCTGCCGCTTCCGCTTCGTGCGCCAGGCGCTCCGCCTCTTCGGCCGCGATCGCCTTCCTGGTCTGTATCGCCGCCTCGATGCTGCCGAGTTTTTTCAAGAGATCGGACACCGTGCGCTCGGCGGCGGCAAGTTTTTTCTGCAATGCGGGCAGTGCGCCGCCCTCCGCCGTCAATTTATTCAAATTTTCCACGTTTTTATAATTTTCTGCCATATGTTTATCTACTTCCTCCGTTTCCGGCTTGATTCAAAAAACTGAAATTTTCGTCGTTTTCCGCCGACGCGACGATCGCCGCCGCCAGATGCTTCTCCGATACCGCCAGGAATTTACAGGCGGGACGGTGAATGAGTTCCGCAAGGGATGCGCCCCGGCACAGGATGAGCGGGCAGCCGAACTTTTCCGCCAGGCGCAGCGCGCGCTTCATTGATCCGTCCGAAAGTGTTTTATCCGCCATCAGAAGGGCGGGGGGACGGCGCAGCGCTTCGGCGCGGTCCAGCCCCAGGGCGGCCTTGCCCGCCTTGATGCAAAAGCCGAGATAACTCTCTATCTTACTGTTTGTCTGCAAGAACTGCCTCCTCCACCGCGCGATAGGTCTCTTCGTCCACCTCACAGGAAAAGGCCTTGGACAGCAGGCGGTACTTTCTGAGCTTTCTGACGCATTCCGGCTTATCGCAGATGTATGCGCCCCTGCCCGCAAGTTTGCCCGTCCTGTCGGGTTTTATCTCGCCCGCCGCCGTGCGCACGATGCGCAGCATATTCTTCTTGTCCTGCATTTCACGGCAGGCTATGCACATGCGCTGCGGGATCTTTTTCGGTTTCTGCATATCGCTCCCTCGCCTCCCCTCGCTCTATCGCGCCGCAGGCTGCGGCGCGCTCACTCTTCCTCTGCCGGCGCGCCTTCCTCTTCCTCCTGCTGTTCGGGCAGGAGATTGAGTTTCGCCGCCGCCGATTCGCTCTTGACGTCTATCTTCCAGCCCGTCAGCCTTGCCGCAAGGCGGGCGTTCTGCCCGTCCCTGCCGATGGCGAGGGAGAGCTTGTCGTCGGGGACGACGACCAGCGCCGTCTTGTCGCTCTCATTGCCCGAAACGGAAGTCACGGGCGCGGGCGCGAGCGCTTTGGCGATGAATTCCAAAGGATTTTCGCTCCAGAGAATGATGTCGATCTTTTCGCCGCCGAGTTCTTCGACCACGGCGTTCACGCGGGAGCCCTTGTTGCCCACGCACGCGCCGACGGGGTCGACCTTGGGGTCGTCCGACCAGATCGCCATCTTGGTGCGCTGCCCGGGCTCGCGGGAGATCGCCTTGACCTGGACGCTGCCCTGACGGATCTCGGGCACCTGCTCTTCAAAGAGGCGCTTGACCAGCCCGGGCGCGGTGCGGGAAACGAGCACCTGCGCGCTCCTGCCGTCGTTCTTGATGCGCTTGACGTACACCTTGATTTTGTCGTTGACGTTGTATTTTTCGCCGGGCACCTGGTCCTGGGGCAGGAGCAAGCCCTCGATGGACCCCGAACCGATCTCCACATACACGTTTTTGAACTCGACCTTGCGGATGACCCCCGTCAAAAGCTCGTTTTCCTTGTCGGAAAATTCGGTGAGCGTGTTGTTGCGCTCGGTCTCGCGCAGTTTTTGCTGAATGATCTGCTTGGCGGTCTGCGCGGCGATCCTGCCGAAATCCTTGGAGGCGAACTCTTCGGAAAGGACGTCGCCCACCTTGGCGTTCGGCTTGATCTCGCGCGCCTCATCGAGGGAAATTTCGCTCTCTTTGTCCTGCACCTCCTCCGCGACGGTGCGCTGGGCAAAGAATTTGATGGAACCCTTTTCGGGATTGAGCCGCACTTCCACTTTTCCGTTCTTCCCGACGTACTGTTTTCTGTATGCCGCCGTCAAAGCGTTCTGCAGCGCCTCGATGAACACTTCTTTCTTGATGCCTCTTTCGGCCTCGAGTTCGTCCAAAGCCGCAAAGAAATCCTTGTTGATCATTGCTTTATCTCCTCAATTTTTAACTGTTTGTTTTTTACGCCGCCGCAAAAATGTATTTTCCGCAGCTCGGCGGTATATTCGTTTGATGCACGGGATCCGGAAAGAGCCGTCCCGCCGTCCGTTCAATCGAAATCGACGGCGCGGTTCATTTTTGCGATCTGGTTCAAAGAAAATTTATATTCCTTTTCGCCGTCCTTCTCCTCGCAGACGACGGTCACCGTGTTCGCATCGTAATCGGCGAGCACCCCTTCGAAGAATTTTTTGCCGCGCAGCGGGGCATACAGCTTCACTTCCACCTTCTCCCCCTTGACGCGGGCAAAGTCCCGTTCGGTCTTGAGCGGTCTGTCCAGCCCCGGGCTGGAAACGTTCAGCGTGTACGCCGCGCCATACGTCGGGTCGAGTTCGTCCAGCGGCGCGTCGATGGCGCGGTGGTATTTTTCGCAGGTGTTCAGGTCGACCCCGCCCTCGGTGTCGATGTACACCGTCAGCGCGGGACTCCTGCCCTGACGGAATTCCACGTCCACGACCTCGATGCCCATGGGCGTCGCGATCTCTTCCAGCAGCGCGCGGATGTCCTCCAGCGGTTTCACGTTCATGCGCTTCCTCCCTTTTACGCAATTGAGAGCGGCTTGCGCCGCTCTCAATAATCATGGTAATAATTATTAAGTACAACCATACTATACCACAGCCGCAGCAAAATTGCAAGCCTTTTTTCGCTTTTTTTGATTTTCCTCCCGCATTTTTTCAATTTTCGGGCAGCGTTTTGCGCCTTTTGACGAGTTCGATGAATATTTTCGCCGTCGCCAGCGCGTCGTCGAACGCGCGGTGGTGGTTGAACGTGATGTGATAAAAGTCGGCGAGCGTGTTCAGCTTGTAGTTGGGCAGCCGCAAAAGTTCCTGCCCCAGCGCAAGCGTGTCGAACCGCTTTTGCGTGAAGGCGTAACGTTCCTTTTCGGCGTAAAATTCGATGAAGCGGTAGTCGAAGGTGACGTTGTGCCCCACGAGATAGCACCCGTCGCAGAATTTATAGAAATCGGGCACGATCTTCGCGATGGGCGGCGCGCCGACGAGCATCTCGTCGGTGATCCCCGTCAGACGGACGATCTCCGCCGAAAGTTTTTTGTCGTATGCCACGAACGTGGAAAATTTTTCAACGATGCGGCCCTTCCTGATCTTGACCGCGCCGATCTCGATGATGCTGTCCATGACCCCGCCCACGGCGGTGTTGTTGAACCCGGTCGTCTCCAGATCGAACACCACGAAATCGTGTTCCGTCAGCGCCGCCGGCAGTGCCTCGTGCGCAAACAGATCGGTCTGTACGAAATCCCCGCAGGGCTCCGGGCGCACGGTGCGGTAGAAGGCGGGCGCCTGTTTCATGGGGCGCTCCTCTATCATGTGATCCGCGGGCATGCTGCCGCGATTGATGCGCTTGGCATTATAGGAGAGCACGCCGTTGAACAGTTCATTGGCGCCGGTGCAGACGACGCTGTCCCCCGCCTGCAGGGCGCGGATCTTTTCCAGCGTTGCCTGCTTGGAAAAATAGGCGGCGCGCAGGCGCGCCGTGCCGTCGGAGAGCTGAAAGACGAAAAAGGGCTTGCCCTTGCCGGTCTGTTTCTCCTGCACGGAGAGGATCTTGCCGCAGACGACGAGATTTTCCCGCTCCTCGTTGCAATCGGCCATATAGGTGGCATATTTCGGCTTGTCGCCGCCGTCTATCGCCGCAAAATCTTCCACGGGAAAGACGCGGGGGACAAAAACTTCCTCCGTCTCCTCTTCCGCCGGCGGTTCCTCGTCCGGGACGGGCGCCTCCTTGTCCGTTTCACGGATCGCGCCGATGTAACTGCCGCAGAAACTCTTGTTGAGCGCGGCGGTGACGGCGTCCAGAAGTTCGCCCGTGCGCAGGAGGCCCTTCTCCTCCGCGCTGAAATCCAGGCAAAAGCGCGCGCCGTGCCCGTCCATGACCACTTCCACATCTTCGGGGCGCAGAAAAGCCGCCGCGGCGGGAGAATGTTCGCGCAGCAGGAACAATATCTTCTCCCTGACGGCCGATTCATCCGGCACCAGCTTGGATATCTTTACCGCCGCGCGCATGCCCGCGGGCACATACTTTGCCGTGATCGCCCCGAGCCGCGCCGCCGCCTCCGGCGGATAGGAGAGATCCGTCGTCAAAAGAAAGGTCGCCGTGCCGCTCCGTTTTTCCACTTCTATCCCCGTCAGGACCGCCCGGGAAAAGCCGTCGATCCCGCGTATCTCCTGTAAGTACTCCGGTGTTCTCATCTCTTATCCTGCCGTTTTTCCTCCAAAAGCAAGCGCAGCTGTGCAAAGAACGTCTCTTCCGCCTCCGCCGCGGGCACGCGCAGGAAGGGTTCGCCCTTTTTGAAGAGCATGCAGAACCCGCCCCCGCCCGCAATGCCCAGGTCGGCGTCTTTGGCTTCGCCCGGCCCGTTGACCACGCAACCCATGACCGCCACTTTGGCGCGGACGCGGAAATTTTTGACGTATGCCTGCACCTTTTCCGCCAGCCCCATGCTGTCCCAAAGGCATCTGCCGCAAGTCGGACAGGACACCAGTTCGACGTATTCTTCATCCGATCCGCAGGCGCGCAATATGTTGCGGGCGGCATAGACCTCCTTGACGGGATCGTCGGTCAGGGACACCCGGATCGTATCGCCGATGCCGTCCAGAAGGAGCGCGCCGATGCCCACGCTGCTCTTGATCAGCCCCATCTCCGCCGTGCCCGCCTCGGTCACGCCGACATGCAGGGGATAGTCCGTGCGGCGGGCAAGCAGGCGGTACGCTTCCGCCGTCAGCGGCACGGAAGAGGCTTTGACGGAAATGACGATGTCGTTCACGCCGTACCGTTCCAATATGCCCACGTTATAGAGGGCGCTTTCGACGAGCGCGGCGGCGCTCCTGCCGTACTGCCGCAGAAAATCCGCCTCGATGCTGCCCGTGTTTGCCCCCACGCGGACGGGAATATGATGTGCCTTGACGGCGTCCGCGACCCGACGGATGTCCGCCTCGCCCCCGATGTTGCCGGGATTGATGCGCACTTTGTCCGCGCCGTTCTCGATGCTCATGACGGCGAGCTTGGGAGAAAAGTGAATGTCCGCCACGAAAGGGATGCCGATCTTTTCCCGCACCGCGCGCACGGCGCGGGCGTCCGCCTCGTCCAGGATCGCCCCGCGCACGATGTCGCAGCCCGCCTCTTCCAGGCGGGCGATCTGCGCCGCAACGCCTTCGACGTCGCTCGTCCTGACGGTCGTCATCGATTGTATCTTTACCGGCGCGCCGCCGCCCAGTGCGACGCCGCCGACCGTTACCTTGCGCGTCATCTGTCCCCTTCTTCCCTCTTTTCGTCCTTCTGCATGAGTTTCTGCAATTCCTCCATGAAGGTGGAAATGTCCTTGAACGAGCGGTAGACGGAGGCATAGCGCACATACGCCACCTCGTCGAGTTTTTTGAGCCGCTCCATGACCATTTCGCCGATCTGCTTGGAGGTGACCTCCTGCGCCATGGAGTTGTATATCTTTTTGGTGATGTCGTCCACGACGGCGTCCACCTCGGACATGGTGACGTGCCGCTTTTCGGTGGCCTTCAGAATGCCCGTCTTGATCTTCTGCGGATCGAATATCTGACGCGTGCCGTTCGATTTGACGACGAACAGGGGCGTGTTTTCCACCGTCTCGTATGTGGTGAACCGCCTGCCGCAGCGGACGCATTCCCGGCGGCGGCGGATGGTGGTGTCGTCGTCGGCGGAGCGCGAGTCGATGACCTTGCTGTCCGCCGAGCCGCAATAGATACATTTCATGTCTTTTACCTCTTTTTCGTTCTTGCACCGGCACGGGAACCCCGCCGCGGAGTCTTTTTTACATTATAGCACTTTTTCCGCCGTTTGTAAACGATTTGCAGCAAAAAGGTGTTCCCGAAGCGCAATGCCCACAGGGAATAAAAATCAGAACCAATTCAATATGGACTGTACTTTCAAGCGATGCATAAGGGCGGGCGGCGCAAATAATGCGCCGCCCGCAATAAACTATACGCTATATGCACGCCTGCGTGCGGTTGTCGGTTGCGTACATCCCGCGCCGATTATGCGCTCTTT
>CAZTND010000030.1:15311-16710 GCA_964615285.1 uncultured Clostridia bacterium | reverse complement strand
GCCGTGACGTCCGCCACCGTATAGCCCTCGTTGGCGGTGACCGTGAAGGTCAGGTCTTCGCCGTCCTCCACCTCGGTTGCGCCCGTGACCGTCGCCGCGGCATTATCGTAACGGTACTCTACGCTGTATGTTGCGGGCGTACAGCCTGCAAGAAAGAGCAGCATGCCCGCCGCAAACGCAAAGCAAACGCCAAGCAGCAAACGGACAACGAACAACCTTTTACTCCTTTGCATTTTTTTGTCCTCCTAAAATAAATTTTAGGGAATTTTCCCTCATTTTTTAGGGAATTTTCCCTCATTTTTACTTATTGTACCATACTTTTGGCGTAAAGTCAAGCGCAGTCGGAAAATTTATGCAATTATTCCCCTTATTTTTTGAGCGGGCCGCTGAAACGCAGGCGGCGCCCCTTTTGCGCCCGACGATTTTCGGCGGCAAAAAAGCTGTCGGAAGGGCCGGTCACTCTTCCAGCCAGCCGGCGGTGCGCAGGCCGGCAAGAACATGTTCTATGTTCCTTTGCGCCTCCTCTTCCGAAACGTTGTACCGCGCCATGAGCGCCGCCGTGAGCTTTTTCAGGTTCGTCCGCTTGCGCAGACAGTTCAGAACGAAGGCAGAAGTTTCGTTCATCCGCACCATGCCGCTGAAATTTTTTCCCGCTTCGCCCGTCGCCACGGCGACAAACTCGTCGTCCACCCGGGACAGGAACACCTTTGCGCGCAGCTTCATTTTTCTCCTCCTCTCCGCATCGCCTCGTAAGACATCGCCGCCGCCTGCGGCGTGACGTTGCACCCCATCCGATAGAGGGGCACCGACGAACACAGCCTGCCGGCGACGTCCATCACGGCGCCGAAACGTTTCTCCTCGCGGCTGAAAAAAATCTGCCGGCAAAGCCGCGGAAACGCTTCCCGCGGCGCCAGCGGCGCAATGGAATTCTCCGCCGCCTGTTCCAGAAAACAGATCCCCCTGATCGGGCAGGACATGTTGGCGTCCAGCCGGTGCTTGCCGTTCCAGGGCGACCCGTACACATACGGCGTTCCGCCGACGAAGCGGATGAAGGGCTTGTCGTCGTTGACCGTCACCGCCCGTTCGCCCAGCATCTCCCGCCAGAGGCGGGCGTGCGTGGACTTGCCCGTGCCCGAGGGCGCCGCAAACAGATACCCCTCGCCGTCCACCGCGACGGCGGCGGCATGGAAGAAAATGACGCCGTATTCCGCCATGCGGCGGCAGAGCTTGCGGGCGATTGCCAGCGTTTCGAAATAGGGGTCGGAAAAGTCCTTTTGCCCCGCTTCCGCCATGGCGCGCTCGGCGCGGATGTCCCGCTTGCCGACGGAAACGGAAAAATCTGCCCTTCCCTCGCTCCTGTAACCGGCGGCAAAGCGCAGGAAATATTCGTAATTGAATC
>CAZTND010000030.1:0-15211 GCA_964615285.1 uncultured Clostridia bacterium | reverse complement strand
CGTGATGACGTCCTCGCCGAGTTCGATGAGTTCTATTTTACATTCTTCAAAAGGTTTCTTTTCCGAATTTTTCATAACCGAAAATCCTCCGTTCACATTCTTATAGATCCCGATCGCCGAAAACAGTACAGCGCCCGACGAAAAAAAAGTCAGACGAATTTCACCGAAATTTTCAACAAAACGGATCTGCCATTACAATCAGATCCTCTGTCCGATACGCAAGTTCCCCTTTCCGTTATGATTATAATAGCCTCATTTTCATTCAATTATACCCGCAATCCGCATTTTTGTCAAGAAATTTCGCTGAGAAAAAGAAAAAAAATACAGATAATTACAAAAAAATCCTCAAAATGCTCCACGGGTCGCGCCAAAGCGCGCCGATCGTTCTTTTTTCCCCCGACAGGAAAAAAGATTTCCGCGCCCCTGCATGCAGGGGCGCGGATACTTTTATCAGAACAAATCGGCGTTTATCCGTTGTACCGCACGCGGTTGTTTTCCGCCGAACGGGACTTGACCGCATCCCAGAACTTTCCGTATTCCGCGACCAGCGTGGGCACGAGCGTCAGCCCGATGACCACGAGCCACTGCAACCCGCCGAGCGTTCCCAGCCCGACCGCTTCCGCCACGGGCGGGATGAGGGCGATTGCCGCAAAGATCAGGAGCATTGCGCCGCAGCTGATGTAGAGCTGCGGATTGTCTTTCAGACGGTACTTGTGCAGATTCTTGCGGCTGCGCACCGTGAGGACGTGCAGGATGGACGTCCAGCCCGTCACCAAAAACGCCATGGTCCGACCCGTTTCTTCCGACGCGGAAACGCCGTTGCCGAAATCCACGTGCTGCCCGATGTAGAACGCCGCAAGCGTTACGATGGCAAACACGACGGTCTGCTGTATGATGACTTCCATCAGCCCCCCGCCGAAAAAGCTCTCGTCCCGCGCAATGGGCTTTCGCTTCATGATGCGATGGTCCGATTCCTCCTTGGCGAGCGCCATGCCGGGGATGCCGTCGCCCAGGACGTTGATGAGGAGGAGCATGATGGGCGTGAGGGGCAGCGGCCAGTCCATGAACTGCGCGAAGAGCATGACGATGATCTCCGAAATGTTGCAGACGAGCAGGAAATAGACGAGCTTGCGGATGTTGGAGAAGATGTTGCGCCCCTCCGCGACCGCCTCGATGATGGTGGAAAACTTGTCGTCCATCAGGATCATTTTTGCCGCGCTCTTGGAGACTTCCGTGCCGTTGACGCCCATGGCGACGCCGACGTCCGCCGCCTTCAGGGCGGGCGCGTCGTTCACGCCGTCGCCCGTCATGGCAACGACCTCGCCCCGCGCCTGCCACGCCTTGACGATGCGGATCTTGTCCTCGGGCGTGACGCGCGCATAGACGGAGTAAAATTCAATGCTTTCCGCCAATTCTTCATCGGACAGTTTCTGCAATTCCTGCCCCGTGATGATGCCCTCGTTGGCGGTGATGATGCCGAGTTCCCGGGCAATGGCGCCCGCCGTGGCGGCATGGTCGCCCGTGATCATGATGGTGCGGATGCCCGCCACTTTCGCCTTGGCGATGGCAGCGGCGGCCTCGGGACGGGGCGGGTCGATGATGCCGACAAACCCTTCAAAGGTCAGGTCTTTTTCCAATTCATCCAAATTTTCCGGCAGCTCGTCTATCCGTCTGGAGGCGAGCGCGATGACGCGCAGCGCGTCATAGGCAAAGGAATTGTGCACTTCTTCCAGCTTTTTGCTGTACCCGTAATCGGTGCGGAGGATGGGCAGGCGGTCGAACGCGCCCTTGGTGAGCACGAGATAGCCCCCCGCGGGCCACCTGACGACCGTCGTCATCATCTTCCTGGCGGACGAGAAGGGGATCTCCGCGACCTTGGGATAGGTTTCGCCCAGCTTTTCATATTCTATCCCCTTTTCCCCGGCAAGCCGCACGATGGCGGTTTCCGTGGGATCGCCGAAGATCTTTTCCTTGCCCTCTTCGTCCGTTCCGACCGTGGCGCTGCAGGCAAGCGAAAGTTTTTCCAAAAACGCCGTCTGATCGCCGTCGAACGCCGCGTCCTCGGCAAACGGTTCGCCGCCGTACATCCAAAGGCGTTTGATTGTCATCTTGTTCATGGTGAGCGTGCCCGTCTTATCCGAACAGATGACGGACGTGCTGCCCAGCGTTTCCACCGACTGCATCTGCCGGATAAGCGCGTTTTTGGCGGCCATCTTTTTGGCGCCCTGCGTCAGGATGAGCGTGACGATGAGCGAAAGCGTTTCGGGCACGGCTGCCACCGCCAGCGTGACGGCGACGAGCACCATTTCCCAGGGATCGTGCCCCTGGATGAGCCCCACCGCCAAGAGGGCGATCGCCGAAATGACGGCGAGTCCGCTGATCGCCTTGCCCACTTTGTCCAGGCGGGCCTGCAAGGGCGTCTTTTTCTGCTTGGTGTCCTTCAAAAACTGCGCGATCTTACCGATCTGCGTGTGCATGCCCGTGTCGGTGACGACCGCCGCGGCGTTGCCCGCCGTGACGAGACAGCCGGAGAACACCATGTTCACGCGGTCGCCCAGAGCGACTTCCCCGCTGAGGCTTGCGCCGGCATCCTTTTCGGTCGGAACGCTTTCGCCCGTCAGGGAAGATTCGTCCACCGCCAGGCTCTCCGAACGCAAAAGGCGCGCATCCGCGGGGACGAGGTCGCCCGTCTTTAAGAGGATGATGTCGCCCGGGACGAGCAGGGCGGGGTCGAGCTCCTGCACGGCGCCGTCGCGCAAAACGCGGCAGATGGGCGAAGCCAGGCTGTTCAGCGCCTCCAGCGCGTTTTCGGCGCTGCGCTCCTGTGTGACGGCGAGGACGACGTTCATCACAATGACGGCAAAGACGACGATCGGCTCGACGAAGCCGCTGCCCTCGACGATCGCCATGACCAGGCTTAAAACGGCGGCGATGAGCAGAATGATGACGGACACGTCCTTGAACTGCGCCAATATCTTGTAGATCAGCTTTTGTTTTTTCTGCTTTTCAAATACGTTTTTGCCGTATGTTTCCAGGCGCGCCGACGCGGCCGATTCGGACAACCCGCGTTCCTGCGAAGTTTCCAGTTCGTTCAGGATTTCCCGTGTGCTCTTTTCGTAATGCTGTTTCATCTGCACCTCCCGATTTTATAAATTATTCCGCAAGCAGCGTCATGCCTTCTCCGCACGAAAGCGGATGGGCGCATAACCGATGCGCCATACGCCGCCGACGCGCCGCCTTTTTTGCGGAATTTTTTCGTTTCGGCGATCGGCCGTGCTCTCCGCGCCGCTTCTGCTCCCGCAAGCCGTTCCCGAAAAATTCCGGATAAGGAAAGAAGTGCGCCCGAAAAAATCCGGACGTACTTCCATATCCTCTCCCCGCAACTCTCCCCCGTCTTTATACGAGTTCGATGATTGCCGTTTCGGCGCCGTCGCCCCGTCTTTCGCCGAGGCGGTAAATTCTGGTATAGCCGCCGCCCTGTTTGAGCTCTTCGGCGCGCTGGGCGTACTTGGGCGCGATTTCGTTGAAAATCTTCTCCACCAAGGGATGCTTGACGTCCTTGGTGCGCGCCTTGAACGCCGACTTGCTCTCCGTAAAGCCCTTGATCTCCTGCAAATCGTAGATCTTGGACATGATGGCGCGCCGCGCCGCCAGCTTTTTGACGCCGTCCTTGACCTGCGTGGCCTTGACGTCCTTGCCCTTTTCGTTCTTTTTGACGATCTCCACTTCGATGTTGTCGTCGAAGGTGTTGACCGCCTTGGTGATCAGTTTTTCGACATAGGGCTGCAATTCTTTCGCCTTGGCAAGCGTGGTTTCTATTCTGCCGTACCAGAGGAGCTGGGACGCCTGATTTCTCAGGAGCGCCACTCTCTCTTTGGCGGGTCTGCCTAATTTACCGGACATGGTTTAATCCTCCTTTTTCGCTAATGAGAGACCGTAAGACTGCAACTTGAGGATGACTTCGTCGAGCGACTTTCTGCCGAGGTTCCTCACCTTCAGCATCTCCTCTTCCGTCTTTTTGGTCAGATCTTCTACGGTATGGATGCTTGCGCGCTTGAGGCAGTTGTAGGAACGGACGGAAAGGTCCATGTCCTCGATCGCCATGGCAAGGACTTGCTGTTGCTTGTCGTCCTCGTTTTTGACGAGAATATCCATACCTCTGATGGTATCGCTTAAATTGACAAACAGGCTGATGTGATCCTGCATGATCTTCGCCGCAAGGGAAACGATTTCCTTGGCGGAGAAGGTGCCGTCCGTCCAGACCTCCAGGTTGAGGCGGTCATAGTTCAGGTTCTGCCCGACGCGGGCGTTTTCCACCTGATAGTTGACCTTCTGAACGGGGGTATAGATGGAGTCGATCGCAATGTAATCGATAATGTTCTGCTTGTTTTCGCTCGCGGGTTTGTAACCTCTGCCGCGGCCGATGGTGATCTCCATGTCCACCTTGCCGCCTTCGTCCACCGTGCAGATGTACTGATCCTTGTTGATGACCTCGATCTCGGCGTCCTGTTCGATGTCCGCGCCCGTGATGACGCAGGGACCTTCCTTATAGAGGTGCAGCACTTTGGTGTAATCCTTATCCGTCACTTTGGTCTTGATCGCCAGCAGTTTCAGGTTCAGGATAATTTCGGTCACGTCCTCTTTCACGCCCGCGACGGCGGAAAATTCGTGCTTCACGCTGCCGTCCAGGAAACGGATGCCCTGTACGGCGGCGCCGGGTAAGGCAGACAGCAGGATTCTTCTTAAGCAGTTACCGATTGTAAGACCGAAACCCTTTTCCAGAGGTTCGACGACGATTTTGGCATAGCTCCCGTCCTCGCGTTCTTCGACCTCTATTTTGGGCATATCCATTTCGATCATAAAACGACCTCCTTGAATGGTTTGATTACTTGGAGTACAGTTCGACAATCATATGCTCTGCAATCTGAGTATCGATATCTGCCCTCGTGGGGAGTGCCAGAATTTTTCCTTCGAGTTTTTCGTTATCGAACTCCACCCACTGGGGAACGTTCAGCGCCGCTTTGGATTCTTTGAGCGCGGTGAAGAATTTGTTGCCCTTCTTGTTTTCGCGGACGGCGATGACGTCGCCGGCCTTCACGAGGTAGGAGGGAATGTTCACCTTTCTGCCGTTGACCGTGAACTGCGCGTGCGAAACGAGCTGCCGCGCCTGCAGGCGGGTGTTGGCAATGCCCATTCTGTACACCACGTTGTCCAGCCTTCTCTCGAGGAGCACCAGCATGTTTTCGCCCGTAACGCCCTTCTTGCGCTCCGCCGTCTCATAATAGCGGTGGAACTGCTTTTCGTTGACGCAATAAATGAACTTGGCGCGCTCTTTTTCGCGGAGCTGCAAGCCGTATTCGCTGATCTTTCTCGATTTTCTGCCCGAAGTCCGGATGGACTTTTTGGAACAGCCGATGGAAGCGGGATCCAATTCGAGGAATCTGCATCTCTTCAATTTATGATATTTATTGATTGCCATATCTCTTCGCTCCTATTATACTCTGCGACGCTTGGGGGGCCTGCATCCGTTGTGGGGAATGGGCGAAACGTCAGAGATCAGCGTGATCTCGAGGTCGAAATTCGCCAGCGCGCGGATGGCGCTCTCTCTGCCCGCGCCGGGGCCCTTGACGTAAACTTCCACGCTCCTGAGCCCGTATTCCTTGGCTGCCGTCGCCGCCTTTTCACAGGCGAGCTGTGCCGCATAGGGCGTGCCCTTCTTGGATCCTCTGAATCCGCCCAGCGAGCCCGCGCTCGACCAGGCGAGCACGTTGCCGTTCAGATCGGTGAACGTGATCATGGTGTTGTTGAAGGTAGATTGAATGTGGACCTGTCCCTTGTCTACTTTCCGCAGTTCCCTGCGCTTTCTCGTAGCGGCGGTCTTTTTGGTTGCTGCCATGCTCTCTTACCTCCTTACTTCTTCTTGTTCGCGACCACTCTGCGGACGTTGCCGCGGCGGGTGCGCGCGTTTCTCTTGGTGCTCTGTCCGCGGACGGGCAGGCCCTTTCTGTGACGGATGCCGCGATAGCAGCCGATCTCCATCAGACGCTTGATGTTCAGCGAGATCTCGCTGCGGAGCTCGCCTTCCACTCTCAGGTTGTTGTCGATATAATCTCTCAGCTTGGATATGTCGGACTCGTCCAGATCCTTGACTCTGGTATCGGGATCGATGCCCGTCGCCGCGAGAATTTTTTTGGAGGTGGTCAGCCCGATACCGAAGATATAGGTGAGGCCGATCTCCACTCTCTTTTCTCTGGGTAAATCCACACCGGCAATACGTGCCATTGATTGATAACCTCCGTGTTGTTCTTCTCGAAAAAATTTTGATGATTGATTTTTCTATATATTGATCCGCAAAACCTCCCCGCCGGGCAGTGGAAAATGCCCGCGGAAAGATCCGGTTGTTTTCAAAGCGATGCGGCCGGGCGCGGAAATTTTCGCCCGTCGCCGCTTTCACTTCCCCCGCGGCCCAAAAGCCGCGCGTTCTGTTTTCTCTGTTTCCGATCGACCCGGCCTTGGCCCGAAAACGCGGGCATGCCGGCTGCCTTACGGGCATTTGCGGGGAAAAATACGCCTTTGAAGGCGATTTTTATACGCAACAAAACTGAGTTCCCGTTTTTCATCCAACGGAAATTCAGTTCCTGCATGGGTATAAAATTAAATGCCCGCACATATCCGTAAAGGATATTTTACCAAATACGGAACAAAATGTCAAGCGATTTTATTAGCCCTGTCTCTGTTTGTGGGATTTATTTTTGGAACAAATGACCATCACCCTGCCGTTTCTCTTGATGACTTTGCACTTGTCGCACATGGGTTTTACCGAAGGTCTGACTTTCATTTTCTTTCTCCGTGAATAGAATACTCATTTCCGGGCGGCAGTCAGGATTTGCTGCGCCACGTGATCCTGCCCTTGGTCAGATCGTAAGGGCTCATTTCCAGCTTGACCGAATCGCCTTCGACGATCCGGATGAAGTTCATTCTGAGCTTGCCGGAAATATAAGCCGTTATGATATGCCCGTTGGAAAGTTTGACTTTGAAGGTTGCGTTGGGTAAGGATTCGACGACCTTCCCCTCTACTTCTATCACGTCGTCTTTGGACACAAAAACTTCCTCCGATTTTTTTTCTGACTACAGCGTCAGTATCTCCGCCCCGTCCTCCGTGATGAGCACGGTATTTTCGTAATGCGCCGCCGCGGAGCCGTCCTCCGTGACCGTCGTCCAGCCGTCCGCAAGCGTCTTGACGCGCCAGCTTCCCTGCGTGATCATCGGCTCGATGCAGATGGTCATGCCCGCTTTCAGCCGCACGCCCGTCCCCTTTCTGCCGTAGTTCGGCACGGAAGGGTCCTCGTGCATGTCTCTGCCGATGCCGTGCCCGACAAAGGCGCGCACCACCCCGAACCCGTTCGCCTCGGCGTGCCGCTGCACCCGATAGCCGATGTCATAGAGGGGCGTTCCCGCCTGCAAACCCTGCAAAGCCTTGAAGAAACATTCCTCCGTCACCTTGACGAGCTTGCGCTTTTCGGGCGAAACATTGCCGATGCAATAGGTGCGGCAGGCGTCGCCGTTATAGCCGTCCTTCTCCGCGGTGACGTCCACGCTGACGATGTCGCCGTCTTTGAGGACCCTGTCGCCGGGAATGCCGTGCACCACCACCTCGTTGACGGACACGCACGCCGAACCGGGAAAACCGCAGTAGCCCAGGGATGAGGGCGTGGCGCCGCTGGCGACGATGTAATCATGCACCAGCGCATCCACCTCTTTGGTGGTCATGCCCGCACGGATGTGCTTGCCGACGTACAGGAAGGTATCGCGCACCACCGCGCACGCGGCCCTGATCTTTTCGATTTCTGTCGGAGTCTTGATATGAATCATGGACGCACGTCACTTTTCGAACCGATCGAGCTGCGCCGTGATCTCGCCGAAGAGTACGGCGGGGGGATCGTCGGTGCCGATGAAGTTGAGGAGTACCCCCTTCTTCTTGTAATAGTCGATGAGCGGCGCGGTCTGCTCCGTATAGACGGCGAGCCGGCTCTGCACCGTTTCGGGATTGTCGTCCTTGCGCTGATAGAGTTCGCCGCCGCAGCGGGCGCACGTCGTCGCGCCGTTCAGCATGGAGACGTGGTAGCTTTCGCCGCATTCCCTGCAAACCCTTCTGCCGCAGAGGCGGTTCATGAGCAGGGAAAAATCGATGTCGATGTTGACGACCGCGTCGATCTTTGCGAATTTGTCGAGCGCTTCCGCCTGCGCGATGGTGCGGGGAAACCCGTCCAGAAGATACCCCTTTTCGCGGCAATCCGCGCGGGAGAGGCGTTCCTCCACGATCCTGCAGGTGACGTCGTCGGGGACGAGCTGCCCCTTGTCGATGTACGATTTGGCGAGCAGGCCGATCTCCGTCTGATTTTTGATGTTCTCCCGGAAGATGTCGCCCGTGGAGATGTGCGGCATTCCGTATTTATCGGAAATTCTGGTCGCCTGCGTGCCCTTGCCGGCGCCGGGGGCGCCGAGTAAAATAATGTTCATACCGCTGCTCCTTTTTGTGTTTCCGCCCTTCCTCATCGAAAAAGGCAAGCCCCGTTCCGCCGCACCATGCCCGCAGAAAAACGCGGAAAGCGGCGGAAGCGGGAGAGCCCGATTTTATATCGGTGATTGTCCGATGTGAAAATTATTTCAGAAATCCCTTATAATTCTTCATCATGAGCTGCGACTGGAGCTGCTTGTCGAACTCCATGGCGACGGATACGACGATGAGGATACCCGTGGTCGAGAACACGTTGACGAGATCCAACGTGACGAAACTGAAAATGATGGAAGGGATGAAGGCGACGAGGGAGAGATAGATCGCGCCGAACAGGGTGATCCTGCCCGAGATCTTTTTGAGGTATTCCGCCGTCGGACGGCCGGGGCGGATGCCCTGAATGAAGCCGCCGTTCTGCTGAATGCTCTTGGCCACGTCGTCCGGATTGAACTGCATCTGCGCATAGAAGAATGCGAAGAAGAAGATGAGAATGCACAGCACGATGGGATAGATCCAGCTGGAGGTGAACCAATTCCAACCCGTTTCCGCCTCGGACCCCGGGAAGAAGATGCTGATGATCATGCTGGGCACGGAGATGAGCGCAAAGGCGAAGATGAGGGGCATGACGCCGCTCGCCGCGATGCGCATGGGGATCTCCGAGCGCTGACCGCCGTACATCTTTCTGCCCTTCACCTGTTTGGCATACTGTACGGGAATCTTCCGTTCGGCGAGGTCGACCGTGACGATCGCCGTGAACAGGACGATGGTGATGGCGACAAAGCCGACGATCTCCCACAACGAGCTCTGATTGAAGCCGCTGTAATCGCCGATCCCGAACCCTTCGGCAAACTTATCCAGAATGGACAGGCCCGCCGTGGAGATGAGGCCGATGAAGATGAGCAGGGACATGCCGTTGCCCACGCCGTATTCGGTGATGCGGTCGCCCAGCCACATGACGAGGCAGGCACCGCCCGTATAGACGATGGTCATGTATACGCCCGCGATCCAGTTTGCCGCCGTCGTGCCCCAGACCGTGGAGCCGAAGAGGGGCGTATCGATGGCGCCGTCCTCGTTGACGGCAAAGTTGACGATGATGCCGACCGCCTGGATGATCGCCAATGCGATGGCGACATAGCGGGTGATCTGCGAAATTTTCCGCCTTCCGTCCTCGCCTTCCTTGGAAAGGCGTTCGAGCGCGGGAATTCCGAATGTCAGAAGCTGCACGATAATGGATGCGTTGATGTACGGCCCGATACCGAGGGCGAACAGCGTGCCGTTGGCGAGCGAGCCGCCCGTGATGGAACTCATCAGTTCCAGAAACTGGTTGCTTTCAATCGCGTCCCCGAAGACCGAACTGTTCAGACCGGGAACGGGGATATAGCAGCCGATCCTGAAAACCAGGAGGAGCAATAACGTCATCCAGATCTTTCTGCGGATCTCTTTGACCTTAAAAGCGTTTTTTAACGTCTCAAACATGTTGTCTCTCCGAAATTGAGATTTTTGCGTTCCCCCTCCGACGGACGGAAAGCGCAAATTGATGATGAACGGCAACGCGGAAAACCGCTTTCATGGCGATTTTCCGTATTTCTCCGTAGTTTTTCCGTATTCTCCCCGCGCTTTAAGAAAGAACTTCCGCGGTACCGCCCGCCTTTTCGATGGCTTCCTTCGCACTGGCGGAAAATTTTTCCGCCTTGACCGTCAGGGCACATCCGATCGCGCCGTTGCCCAATACTTTCAGACCGACGTTGTTCTTGACGTACTTTGCCAGATTGTTGTCCAGAACATAGTCCATATCGACCACGGTGCCCGCCGGAACTTCGGCGAGATCGGACAGGTTGACGATGACATATCTTCTGGTGAAGTTCTTGTTGTTGAACCCGCGGATGGGAACGCGGCGCGCCAAAGGCATCTGACCGCCTTCAAAGCCCGGCCTTACGCCGCCGCCCGAACGCGCCCACTGACCCTTGTGGCCCTTGCCGGAGGTCTTGCCCAGACCCGAACCGATGCCGCGGCCCAGGCGCTTGGAAGCCGTCCTCGATCCCTCTGCGGGAGAAAGAGTGTCAATTCTCATGATGTTTCAAGCCTCCTTGTCTTACTCTGCGTCCTCTACCTTCAGAAGGTAGCCGACTTTCTTGACCATGCCCTGCACGGCGGGCGTATTTTCCAGCACGTTGCAGGTGCGGATCTTGGTGAGGCCGAGCGCGGCGACGGTGTCTTTCACGTCCTGCGTCTTACCGATGGTGCTCTTCATTAAAGTTACTTTGATCTTAGCCATGGTACGCCCCCTCTCAGCCCTTGATGTCCTCTACGCTCTTGCCGCGCAGCGCCGCGACCTCTTCCGCCGTTTTCAGGGACATGAGCCCCGCCAGCGTCGCCTTCACGCAGTTGCCCTTGTTCTGGGTGCCGTGGGATTTGGTGCGGATGTTCTTGATGCCGACCGCCTCCATGACCGCGCGCACGGGACCGCCCGCGATGACGCCGGTACCGTCGGCAGCGGGCATCATCAGCACGGAACCCCTGCCGAATTTACCCAACACTTCGTGCGGGATGGTGGAATCTACCACCGCGATGGAGACCATATTCTTTTTGGCGCGCAGAGTCGCTTTTTCCAGCGCTTCGGGAACTTCCTTGGCTTTGCCCGAACCGAGACCGATCTTGCCGTTGCCGTCGCCGACGATGACCAGCGCGGCAAAGCGCATGTTCTTGCCGCCCTTGACGACCTTGGTGACGCGGTTGACTTCGATGGTTTTCTTGATCAGCCCGTCATCGGCTTCCTGTCTTCTGGGTCTTCTGTTTTCTCTTTTTTCGTCTGCCATAGTTTTCGCTCCTTAGAAATTCAGTCCGGCTTCTCTCGCGCCGTCCGCGACCGCCTTCACGCGGCCCGTATACAGATAGCCGCCCCTGTCGAACACGACTTCCTTGATGCCCTTTTCCTTGGCCCTTTCGCCGGCGGTCTGCCCGACCACCTTTGCCGCCTCGGTCTTGGTCATGTCGGCGATCTTCTCCTTCACCGCCTTCTCCATGGTGGAAGCGGAAGCGAGCGTCACGCCCTTCGTGTCGTCGATGATCTGCACATAGATGTGATTGAGGCTCCTGTACACGTTCATGCGGGGCGTTTCCGCCGTCCCCGACAGGTTCTTTCTGACGCGCCGATGTCTTTTCTGTCTGACTGCATTTTTATCGATTTTGGAAATCATATCTCAACGCTCCTTATTTCTTGCCCTTACCGCCGGAAGTCTTGCCTTCCTTGTGTTCTACGTTCTCGCCCTTGTAGCGAATGCCGTATCCGTGATAAGGTTCGGGCTTACGGACGGCGCGGATGTCCGCCGCCACCTGCCCCACCAGCGTCTTGTCGATGCCCGAAACGGTGATCTCCGTCGCGGAAGGACAGTCGAACGTGATGCCCTCGACCTCCGCCACGGGGACCTTGTGCGAGAAACCGACGCTAAGCGTCAGCCCCTTGCCGTTCTTTTCGGCCTTCCAGCCGACGCCGCGGATCTCCAGGCTCTTGGAATAGCCCTCCGTGACGCCCTTCACCATGTTGGCGAGGAGCGCGCGGTACAGCCCGTGTTTGGCCTGGGTGTCGGGCGCCTCGTCGAGCGCGACGACCTGAGCGGACGTGCCCTCGGTGCGGATATCGATGGCGCCGACGACCTTCTGGGTCAGGGTTCCTTTCGCTCCCTTGACGGTCAGGACGCCGTCTTTGAGTTCTATCGTTACGCCTGCGGGAAGCGTGACAGGCATTTTACCTATTCTCGACATAAGTTTTTGCCCTCCTTACTTACCAGACGTAGCAGAGAACTTCGCCGCCGACGTTGGCGGCCTTCGCCTGCTTATCCGTCATGATGCCCTTGTTGGTGGAGAGGATGGCCGTGCCGAAGCCGCCGAGCACCCTGGGCATGTTCTCCACGCCCGCGTACTTTCTCAGACCCGGTTTGGACGCCCTCTGCAAGCCGCCGATGACCGACTGCTTGTTCTCGTATTTCAACGTGATGACGATTTTGCCGTTGTAGCCGTCCTCCGCGATCTTGACGTCCCGGACATACCCTTCGGCAAGGAGAATGTCGGCAATGGCTTTCTTCATGTTGGAGGCGGGGATTTCGACCGTTTCCTTCTTGGCGACGATCGCGTTGCGGATTCTCGTCAGCATATCTGCGATGGGATCTGTCATCTTCCTTACCTCCTTACCAGCTCGCCTTTCTCACGCCGGGGATCTCGCCCTTGTAGGCGAGGTTCCTGAAACAGATACGGCAGACGCCGTACTTCCGGAGCACCGCGTGGGGCCTGCCGCAAATGGAGCATCTCGTATATGCCCGCGTGGAATATTTGGGGGTCTTTTGCTGTTTATTGATCATTGACTTTTTTGCCATGTTCTTATCTCCTTACTTCTTGAAAGGCATCCCGAGGAGCCGCAACAGCTCCCGCGCTTCTTCGTCCGTCTTTGCCGTGGTCACGATGCAGACGTCCATGCCCCGGATCTTTTCCACCTGATCGTACGTGATCTCGGGGAAGATGAGCTGTTCTTTCAGACCCATGGCAAAGTTGCCCCTGCCGTCGAAAGACTTGTCGGAAACCCCTCTGAAATCGCGCACGCGGGGGAGGGCGATGGAGATGAATTTGTCGTAAAATTCATACATCCTGTCCTCGCGCAGGGTGACTTTGATGCCCACGTTCATGCCTTCGCGGAGTTTGAAGTTGGCGACCGATTTGCGCGCCTTGACCAAAATGGGCTGCTGTCCGGTGATCTGCTTGATCTCGTTCGCGGAAGTCTGTACGGATTTGGCGTTGTCCTTGATGTCGCCGAGGCCCGTATTGATGACGATCTTGACCATTTTGGGGCACTGCATAACGCTCGTATAGCCGAATTTTTTCATAAGAGCGGGAACGACTTCTTTCTGATAGCGTTCTCTCACCCTGTTCATCGTTTTTTCTGCCATATTCCTCTACCTCGTTACTCCTTCTTGCCCTCTTCCGCCGCGGCCTTTGCCGTTCTCTTGCGGGTGCGCTTCTTGGGCGCCTCCGCCGGCGTCTCCTTCGCAGCCTTCTTGGAGGCCTTCACATAAGCCTTATCCAAAGATGCGCCGCAGCCGTTCTTGCCGCCGTGCACGCGCACCTTCTTGCCGTCTGCGACGGCGTGGTATATGCGCGTGGGCTTGTTGCAGGCGGGGCAGATGACCATGACGTTGGAGGCGGCGATGGGCGCCTCTACCTCCACGATCTGCGAGACCTGCTGGGCCTTTCTGGCTTTCTCGTGCTTTTTGACCATCTTCACACCCTTGACGGTAACGGTGTTGTTCTTTCTGTCCACGGAAAGAACGGTGCCCGTTCTCCCCTTGATGGTCTTGCCCGTCGTGTCCATGCCGCCCGCGAGGACGACGACCGTATCGTTTACTTTTACGTTCATTCCGTTACCTCCTTACAGCACTTCGGGTGCGAGAGAGATGATTTTCAGGAAGCTCTTGTCGTCCCTGATCTCTCTTGCGACCGGCCCGAAAATGCGGGTCCCCTTGGGCTGTTTCTGGGCGTCGATGATGACGGCGGCGTTGTCGTCGAAACGGATGTAAGTGCCGTCCTCTCTCCGGATCCCCTTCTTCGTGCGGACGATGACCGCCTTGACGACCTCGCCCTTCTTGACCGCGCCGCCCGGCGCAGCCGTCTTGACGGACGCCACGATGATGTCGCCGATGTTGCCGCTTCTGCGGAAAGAGCCGCCCATAACCCTGATGCACATAAGTTCTTTCGCGCCGGAGTTGTCCGCCGCTTTCAGTCTTGACTGTGGTTGTATCATAAGTCCTCGTTCTCCTTCTTGTTACTTGGCTTTCTCGACGATCTCGACGACCCGCCAGTTCTTGTCCTTGCTGAGCTTTCTCGTCTCGGCGATGCGGACGGTATCGCCCACGCCGCACTCGTTCTTTTCATCGTGCGCCTTGAATTTTTTCGTGCGGGTGATGATCTTTTTGTACAGAGGGTCTTTTCTCTTGTCCGTGACCGCGACGACCACCGTCTTATCCATCTTGTCGGACACGACGACGCCCACTATTTCTTTCCTTAAATTTCTTTCCATGTTCTATGCCCTCCGTTTACGCCTTCAATTCTCTCGCGCGCAGTTCGGTGTTGACCCGCGCGATGTCCCGCTTGCAGGTCCTGATGGCTACGGGGTTTTCCAATTGGCCGGCTGCCAGGCGGAAGCGCAGATTGAAGAGTTCGCTCTTGAGTTCCGCGAGCTTCTTCTGCAATTCCTCCGCGGACAGATCGTGAATTTCTTTGGCTTTCATTAGACTTCACCGCCTTCTGTAACTTTTTCCGCTTCCTTCTTGACGAACTTCGTCTTTACGGGAAGTTTGTGGCCCGCCAGGCGCATGGCCTCTCTGGCTATGTCCTCGGGCACGCCCGCCATTTCAAAGAGCACTCTGCCCGACTTTACCACGGCGACCCAGTATTCCACGTTGCCCTTGCCCGAACCCATACGGGCTTCGGCGGGATGCTTCGTGATGGGCGTGTGGGGGAAGATGTCCGTCCAGACCTTGCCGCCGCGCTTGATGAAACGAGTCATGGCGACACGCGCCGCCTCGATCTGATTGGACTTGATGCGCCCGTTGCTCTCGCTCACCAGCGCGTATTCGCCGTAAGCGATGGTATTGCCTTTATGCGCAGCCCCGCGGATGTGGCCGCTGCTGTGCTGTTTTCTTCTCTTGA
>CAZTND010000029.1:16320-17046 GCA_964615285.1 uncultured Clostridia bacterium | reverse complement strand
CGGCATTTTTGTTCTCGCCCTTGTCCTCGGGGAAAGTGCCCGTAAAGTCGGCGCGGGTCATGTACGTGAGGTCTTCGCCGTCGTTCTCCGACCCGTCGATGGAATGCGGCTTGTTGGTGAAGGGTTCATTGATCGTGCTCGATGCGCCCGAGACGGAATTCGTGTACGTCGTAAACTGGTTCTGTACGGTGTTGCCCGTCGCATCGTCCGTATCGTAATAGATATCCTGCGCGACGGTGACGGTGAACTCGTTGTCCGACCCGCCGCTCATCTCTTTCAGCGTGTGCGCGTCGGTGCGCAGGCTGATGACATATTCGCCCGCTTCCAATTCGTAGCCCATGTGCCCGTCATTGTTGCGGTCATAGCAGTCATAGGACTTCATGTCGGAGACGTTCATTTCGAGGGTCAGCGTTGTGTTCTGACCGGGTTCGAGCGCGACGACCGTCTTGGCAAACGCCCCCAGATTGACTGCGGATTTCTCAATCCCGCCTTTTTCATACGGCGCCGAATAGTAGAGTTGCACGACTTCCTTGCCGGCATAGTCGCCCGTGTTGGTGACGGTCACTTCGATCTCGATGGTGCCGTCCGCATTGAGCACGGTGCCGTCCGAAATGTTGGAGCCTGTCACGACCCAATCAAAGGTGGTATAGCTGAGTCCGTAGCCAAACGGGAACTGCACCACGTCTTCATAGCCGTTTTCAATGTCCCATTTATTCTTGGCATAAT
>CAZTND010000029.1:14145-16310 GCA_964615285.1 uncultured Clostridia bacterium | reverse complement strand
CCAGAACCCTTCGGCGTCGGCGGTCTCGTACCACTTATAGCCCGTATAGATGTCCTCGAGATATTCGGAATACTTATTGATGCGCGTGCCGACGGTCGTATCCGTACTGATGTCGAGATAGCTGCCGACGCCCTCTCTGCCCGAAGTGGCATAGGATGCCGCCGTGGACAGGTCGTATGCCATGGTGTCGGCAAGGTGGCCGGACGGGCTGATCTGCACAATGCCCGTCGAACCGTCCTCGTTCGTGACCGTGGTGCTGCCCTTGAGCAGGTTGGCAACGCCGATGGCGCCGCGCGTGCCGGGCGTGCCGATGTGCATTGCCGCGTCGATGTCGGGATCTTCGATAAAGCCCATTTCCATCGGGTTGGTGGTGTTGGTGATGACGATGACGGTTTCAAAATTTTCCGTTACGATTTCGAGCATATACTCTTCTCTTTCAGAGATGCTCAGAAGTTTTCTGTCCTCGTTGTCCTCTCCCGTGGATATGTACTGCTTTTTGGAATAATCGTTGCCTTCGCCCATCAATCTGCCAAGTACGACGATGGCCGTATCGGAATATTCTACCGCGTTATCAATGAGTTCTTCCGTATAGAAATCTTCACCCGCTTCGGTAACGCCGTAATAACGATCGTATAATTCTTCGGTCGTTGCCTCGATGACGAACGAACCGCCCTCGACGCGGCTGTACGGAAGCGCATTGTACGCGGCGGCAAGCTCGGTGTTGTACTCGATGCCCGCCTCCGTCAGACCGCCCAGGAAGGTCACATAGTCGTTGCGTGAACCCGTGCCGGAGCCGGTGCCCTGCGGAATGAAACCGTTGTCGCTGCCCGACCAGCCGAACACGTTGACCTTGTTGGTCTTGAGAGGGAGCGCGCCGTTTTCATTCTTCAGCAGAACGGCACCTTCCTCCTCCACGTTCTCGGCGAGCGCGTTGCCGCTTTCACGCGCGGCAACCGTTGCTTCTCCGTCTTCGTCAAAGCCGTAGCCGCACAGAAAAGAAGTAATAATGTTAGAATTGAGATAACAGGCAACGTTGCCGATGATGAGAGCAACCAGCACAATCAGACAGATGGTGCCCGCTACCATGGGATAAATCAATTTTTTAATGGTCATGATTCTTTTCCTTTTTATTTTAATTTTCCTCCGACCGATCGCCCGAAAATTACCGCGCCGACCGTACAGCCGGCGCGGTCCTCGTATCCTTTCGGGCTGCGGTCCTCTGCGCCGAAGCGCAAACGGCCGTTTTGCTTACGCGGCGGCTGTCGCCGTCAGTTCAAAATAGTCGATGTTCAGGCCGGTGGCATTGAACGTCATGGTGAACGTGTAAGTGCCCGCATCGACCGTGACGGAACCGAGATCAACATCGACCCACTTCCACCAATCGGTGTCATGCGTATGACCGAACGCGTCTGCAGGCGTGGCGGTCAGCGTCTGATCGGCGAACCGTATGACGGTGTTTGCCGCAAAGTCGTACGTTTCGGAATCGTAGAAGGACATCGGCGCGGAGATCGAAATGGTCGACCGCTCCGTGACCTCGACCGTGAACGTCACCACGCTGCCGGCCGCCATGCCCTTCAAAGAGGTGCCGCTGCCCATATCGTTCGACCAAGACTCGGTGAAGGAAGTCCCCGCGGGCCAGTCGCCTCTTGCGATCCATCCGCTCTGATCGGTGTCTTCCGCTTCTACTTTGACCGTATCGCCGATGGCGAGCGTCGCATCCGGAGCGGGCGTTGCGGGCACATCCGTCCCGTCGCCGCCGACAAATTCAAAGTAGTCGAGGTTCATCCCCTTTTCATTGAAAACGATGCTCAGCGTATAGATCCCCGCTTCCACTTCGACAGGCGTGAGATCGACTTTGTTCCAGCGCCAGTAATCCTGGTCGCTCTGGTGTCCGAAATTGCCCTCGGGGGTCGCCGTGAGCGTCTGCCCCGCGAACGTGATGACGGACTGCGAGAAATCGAACGTTTCGGAATCATAGAAGGACATCATGAAGGAAATGGAGACGGTGGTGGCCTCTTCCACTTCGATGACGGCTTTGATCTCGGAATCGGCGGTGAAGCCCTTCAGGCAGACGCCGGTACCCATCTCGTTCGACCAAGCCTCTGTGAAGCTGTCCATATCGTCCCGCAGCGTCCAACCCTGCTGATAGCGGAGGGATTCCGCTT
>CAZTND010000029.1:12203-14135 GCA_964615285.1 uncultured Clostridia bacterium | reverse complement strand
CGCTTCGAGGCGCACAACGCCGTTTTTGGTCAGCGTGGCTTCGGCTTCCAGAGGCGCTTCGGGCTGGTCGTCCAGATCGATGCCGCTCGGGTCATATTCGCCATAAGAGATGACATTGAAATTCAGGCAGTCCACATTGCAATCGTCGCCGATAACTTCGACGAGGAAGAGGTGGTCGCCCGCCGGCAGGTTGTATGTGCCGAGAGAGGTGGTTTTCCAATCCCAATATTCCATCGCCGCCGGATTGCCGCCCGCAATATCGACGCTCTCTATGTCTTTCAATTCATAGCCGTCAATGGAGAATCTCCAATGATCCTTGACGTAATAACTTTTATCCCGCGCGCAATTGATGCTGAGCTGCACGGTGGCGTTTGCACCGAGGCGAAGAGTGGTGGAAAGCTGCGACCCCTGCGCGATGGCACCGACAGACTTGCCGCCGCTGGTGTTTGCACCCTGCGCGGGATTCTGTTCCATGACGTTCTCAATGAACAGTTCGCCGTCCTGCAAACCATTCGCCGCGGCGACGTCCTCACGGGTGCGCGCCATTTCGGTGTCGAAGTCCTCGATCTCCTTGACGACGGGCGAACCGGCTTCGGTCGTTCCCGTCAGTTCGACGACGGAAGAGATGTAGCGCGCGCCGACATAGAAATCGATGTAGTCGATGTCGGGCACAGCCGTGCCGAGCACGTCGAAGGTGAGTTCGTTGGTGCCTGCGGGAATGGTCACGTCGCGGATGACGACGTCCGTCCAAGCCTGTTCGCCCGCGGCGACGGCACGACCTTCCAGCGAGATCTGACCGTGCGTTTCCTCATCCGAAGCATAATTGAGATGCAGGTTGAAACTCTCGGAGAGGGAAATGCTGGAACTGCCGTTGTTTGCCACGCGCAAAACGAGGGTCACGCCCGTATATTCCGCATCGGAAGTGAAGGTGAATCCGATATAGTTGCCCTGCACGCCGTAACCGGTGAGATATTTGTCGCCGCTGATGACGATGGGATCTTCCCCTTCCTCCGCTTCGGGCGTCTCCGCCACAAAGGAGGTGTAACCGTCCGCCAGCTGCGCGCCGGGCGTAGTCATATCGAAATCTTCCGCCTCCACGCGGTAAGGGTTCGTCTCGTTTTCTCCCGCAATGTCCAGAAGGGAGGTCGCAGAGATGTCGGGCAGGACGCGCTCATTGATGGTGATGGTGTACTGCGCGCTCTTGCCGCCGTAAGAGACGGTGACGCGGCGCTGCCCGGGCGAAGTCATGGAAGGCGTGGTGACGCGGCAATCGGCAAGCGCAACCGCCTGCATGGTGCCGTCACTCATATTCGCAGTGACTTTCAGCCCTTCATACGTAAATTCTTCCCCGAATTCAAACGTCGTTTTGGCGCCGCTTGTGTCCAGAGTCAGCGACGTAACGGTGAGTTCGGAGGAAGAATTGTTCCCCGAACTGTCGTCTTCCCCGGGGTCGCACGCCGTCAGCGAGAACGCCAGCACGCAGGAAAACGACAGAACGAGCACGAGCAAAAGCGAAAACAATCTTGTTCTTTTCCTTTTCATCATGTTTCTCCTTGAAAATTTTTCCGGGACCTTCCGCCCTGCCGGCAGAAGAAATTACCACCACCTTTCCCTGCGGGGCGATGGGCGGACGGCGCCCGGATCGTGTTTTCAATATAGCAGAAATTCGGAAAATTACAATATCACTCCGCCCAAACTGTCATTTTGGAAACCCCAACTGTCAAATTTTTCTATAATTTGCCCCACCCTCTCATAAATTCCCTATATCGCGCGGGGGGAGGGGGGGAACAAGAGGTTCACGTTGAAAAAGTCGTCCTCGGGATAGATGTCCATGGTGCCGCCGTATTTTTCGCAGATGCGGCGGACGCTTTTCAGCCCGAAGCCGTGCAAGTCGGCGCGGCTCTTGGTCGTCCGCGGCAGTCCGTCCGCAAA
>CAZTND010000029.1:0-12193 GCA_964615285.1 uncultured Clostridia bacterium | reverse complement strand
CGGAGACGAGCCCGCCGCCCCGGCCCTCCACGCGCAGCCCCATGGTGCGTTTTTCCTGCGCGTATTGCAGAACTGCCTCCACCGCGTTGTCCAGAAGGTTGCTGAACATGATGTAGACATCCTCGTCGCTCATGAAGGACAACAATTTTCCGTCCGCCATATAGCTGGCGCGGATGGAGTTGCGCGAACAGGTGCGGTTGACCTCCGTCAGGACCATGTCGAGCGCCGCATTGCCGGTAAAGGTGAATGCCCCGTATTCGGCGATGGCTTTTTCCATGTCCGCCGCCGCGCTCTCGGAGAGCATGTTCATGCTGCGGAAGCGGCGTATCTGATGTTTCAGGTCGTGGCATTTGATATTGACGGTCTCCATCGCCTCTTTCACCGCCGCATAGCGTTCGCGCTCCTGGCGGCTGACGAGCTGCAGCATGCGCAGCTGGGAATAAAACCCCCATCGCAGCAAAACTTCAAATTGGAGAAACAGGCCCAGAATGCAACAAACGATGTTGTATACACCCGCAATGATGATGCCCTCGGGCGTATCGATGTAATAGACGACCAGCATATTGAGGACGATGTCCAAAAACAGGAGGCAGCAGACCAGCACGAAGCCGAAAACGGACGGCAATTTGAATTCGCGGTTTTTGAGTTTGTCCCCGAAGGTCAGAAACACGATGAGATAGACGGCAAAAAAGATGAACCCGTACCAAACTGTCAGAAAGGGGTTGGAAAAGGTGGGCAGGAAACTGTCGCCGTACATGCCGCCGCTCACGGAGGCGGGATCGCCGCCGAGCATGACGATCTGGGTGATGTAATGGAGCTGATAGGTCATATGCTGGACGGTGTACCCCGCCACGCAGCAAAAGGCAAGTTTCAGCCATGTCTCCCGGAAGATGAATTTCGCCATACAGACCGTAAAGACGAAGAGCGTGAAGAACATAAAGGACAGATAGACGGGCGAACGGGACAGGACGGGGAACAAAAAGGAAAAGCCGAAACAAGCGGCAAGCGCCGCAACGATGCGCAGGATCGAAAATTTCCTCCGCTGCATCGGATACAGAAACATGATCTCCGCCACCAGCAGTTCCGCCATGAATTGAAAGGATTTATAAAATTCGATCTGGTTCATGCGTCCCCTCCCCTTTCGTTTTTCCGCCCGTCATTTTGCCAGATACCGATTGAGCGCGGACATAAATTCCTTGCGGCGCGGGCGCGAAATAGCGACCTCCTCCCCGTCCACATTGACCGAATAGCCCTCCGCGCCCCGGACATACCACAAGTTGACGAGATAACACTTATTGCAGCGGACAAAATATTTATCGGCAAGTGCCAGCTCCGTCTCGCGCAGAGAACCCGTGCCCTCGATGATGCCGCCCGTCGTGTGAAAGAGGAGCTTGTGTTTGATGACCTCGACATATTTGATGTCTTTCACAGAAACAATGGTGATCTTGCCGTCGTTTTTAATGTTCACGACGTCCGTCTTGCCCTTTTGCACGTGTTTGACCGCGCGGCTCATGCGCAGGGAAAAATCGGGATATGTAACTGGCTTGACGATGAAGTCAAAGGCTTCGACTTCATATCCCTTGACGGCAAACTGCTCGAAGGACGTAATGAAGATGAGCGTCACGACCGAATCCATGCGCCGCAGCCGGCGGGCGGCTTTTATGCCGTCCATATCGTTGAGAATATTAATATCCATAAAGACGATGTCCGCCCCGTCGTAGCCGCTCAGAAAGTCCGTCGTACACCGATAATGCACATGCATGATCTTTTCGTTTTTTTCCTGCGCATACCGATCGAGAAACGCCGAAAGTACCTGTGCCGCCTCCTCTTCATCTTCCACAATGACCGCTTTGATCACACTTTTATCCTCCTCTCGCGCATCTTCCGCAATGTTGCCGATGTGTCATAACTATAACGCCATCCCCCGCTTTTGTTAAGGCTTTTTTCGAAAAAAATTTTTTGACACATTGCCGCGACAACGACCGTTTTCAACAAATCGGATGAAAGCATGTCCGCGTCGAAGGGCAAAAAGCGTTCCGTAAAAAACGGAAAGTTTATATGTTTTCCGAAGTTGTTTTCTTTTCCTTGCGGGAAGCAGCGCCTTCACCTCATAGCCCTTAACGGCAATTTGCGCCATGTTGGTGACGAAAATCAACGTGACGACGTTGGTTCCGCTTGCGCAGCAATTTGGCGGCGCTCATGCCGTCCATGTGCGGCAATTCGATATCCATAAAATTGTATGTAGTTTTATGCAAATAGGGCAGAATTAGGGCGTTACCGAGCGTTTCGGATAGAAAAACAATCAGGAAATAACTCTACCTCGCAATTCACTCTCAAAAAGTTTGCAATTGTACCTGATTGTATGCAGTTGTACCTGTGAGCATTTCCTTATAGCACTGATTTTAGTGGAAATATAAAGAAAAAACCACCAAATCTGGTGGTTTTTCTGGAGCTGCTAACCGGATTTGAACCGGTGACCTCTTCCTTACCAAGGAAGTGCTCTACCTCCTGAGCCATAGCAGCAAATTCAATTCACGGACAACAAAGCAAAACTTGACCGCGACACCGTTATAGTATAGTGTAAAAAGGACAAATTGTCAAGCGGAAACAATGTGTATTTTCAAAAAAACAGAAACTATTTTTGCCGTTTTTTCTCCCGTTCCCGCTTCGAAAAAGAACAGCCGCAAAAGTCCTGCCGATACAACCCGTATTCCGCCGAAAGCTGCATCGAACGGAGATATCCGCCCCGTTTTTTGAAGTCCGAAGGCAAAAATTTTACCCCCGTTTCCGCTTCCAACGCACAGCCGATCTCATTGATCCAACGGGATACCTTGTAGGGAGAAACGGACAGCGTGGTGGTAAAATAGTCGAATCCCCTCTCTTTTGCCTCTTCCGCCGTGCGGCGCAGGCGCAATTCATAGCACTTGCGGCAGCGTTCCCCGCGTTCGGGACAGTCTTCCAAGCCCGCAGAGATCTTCCGAAAATCCGCCGCCGCGTAATCGCAGTCCAAAAAATCTGCCCAACCCGTTGCCTGCAAAAACCGTATCTGCTCGTCTTTGCGCTTTTGGTATTCCGCCTCTTCCTCGATATTGGGATTATAATAAAAAACGGTCACCTGAAAATGTTCATGCAGCAATTCCAGACAAGCCGAGGAACAGGGAGCACAACAACTGTGCAACAGCAGCCTTTCGCCCGCAGGGATCGTATTCATGATCTCCGTCATCCGTTCAAACTGATTTTCCGTCCGTCCGTTCATACCTTCAGTATACTCCCTTTTGCGATTTCCCGCAAGAATTTTTACATATATTTCCGTAAAAATAAACGATCGCCGTCTCCCCTCCCCCGTCTTTTGCAACATAAAAAAGGCTTTCCCGTAAAAATTTTATACAATTGCCCCATAAGGCCGCAAAAGCGTTTTTCCTTCGGCATTTTTTGTGCTATACTGTATAGGATCGTATATGTCGGCGCCCGGCCGGCCAGACAATGAGGTGATTTTTATGATTATCGATTTTCATACGCACACATTCCCCGACAAAATCGCCGCGGCGACCATCGAACTTCTGAAACAAAAGAGCCGCACAAAAAATTTTTCGGACGGCACGACGGACGGATTGAGCCGCAGACTAAAAGAAAACGGCATTGACCTGGCGATCGTCCTGCCCGTGGTGACCAATCCCTCAAAGACGGCAAAGATCAACGACGACGCCGCGCTCGTCAACGAACGGACGGAAGAAACGCGGGTGTTTTCCTTCGGCGGCATGCACCCCGACACGCCCGACTATAAAACCGAACTGAAACGCATTGCCGCGCTCGGGCTGAAGGGGATCAAACTGCACCCCGCCTACCAACGGGTCCCCCTCGACGACATCCGCTACGAACGCATCGTGGGATACGCGGACGAATTGAGGCTCATCGTCAGCATACACGGTGGGGTGGACATCGGCATTGCGGGGGATTGGAGCACGCCCGCGCGGGCGCGGAAACTGCTGGACGACGTGAAGCCGCGCAAACTGATCATGGCGCACATGGGCGGCTGGACGCTGTGGGAGGACGTGAAAAAATACCTCTGCGGACAGGACGTCTATCTGGACACTTCCTTTTCCTGCGGCAGTTTCGGTTACCGGGACGACGTGCCTGCATTCGAACGCATGCAGCCCCTTTCGGAGGAAGAATTCACAGAGATCATCCGCCTGCACGGGGCGGACAAGGTGCTGTTCGGCACGGACAGCCCGTGGAGCGACCACGCCGAACAGCTTGCCCTCCTCCGCCGCCAGCCCCTTTCCGCAGAGGAAAAAGCAAACATTTTGGGCGAAAACGGAAAAAAATTATTGGGATTGTAAAAATTGGGTATTTACAAAACGGACTTTTTGTATTATAATGGATAAGATAGCATCTTTGCAAAAGGTTGCTGCTTTGCACGGATAAGAAGAAAGGAGAGACATAAACATGAGCAAACAACTGATGTTGGGCAACGCGGCACTGGCGCGCGGGCTCTACGAAGCGGGCTGCGCGGTGGCATCGTCCTACCCCGGCACGCCGAGCACCGAAACGACAGAAGAAGCCGCGAAATTCGATGAGATCTACTGCGAATGGGCGCCGAACGAAAAGGTGGCGATGGAAGTCGCCTTCGGCGCGAGCATGGGCGGCAAGCGGAGTTTCTGCGCGATGAAACACGTCGGGCTGAACGTCGCCGCCGACCCCCTGTTCACCATCTCGTACACGGGCGTCAACGCGGGCATGGTCATCTGCGTTGCCGACGACGCGGGCATGCACTCCTCGCAGAACGAACAGGACTCCCGCCACTACGCCATTGCGGCGAAGGTGCCCATGCTGGAACCTGCCGACAGCGCGGAGGCTTTGGAGTTCACCAAACTCGCCTTTGAACTTTCGGAAAAATTTGACACGCCCGTGTTCGTCAAGATGTGCACGCGCGTGTCGCACTCGCAGAGCGTGGTGGAAACGCACGAGCGCATAACGCCCCCCGCCAGACCGTACATAAAGAACATCCAGAAGAACGTCATGATGCCCGGCAACGCCAAGAAAAAGCACCCCCGGGTGGAGGCGCGCACCCGCGCGCTGGCGGAATATGCCGAAACTTCTCCCCTCAACCGCATCGAATGGGGAAGCCGCGAACTCGGCATCATCACTTCCAGCACCTCCTACCAGTACGTCAAAGAGGTGTTCGGCGAAGAGGCAAGCGTGCTGAAACTGGGCATGGTATACCCCATGCCCGACAAACTCATCCACGAATTTGCCGCGGGCGTCAAAAAACTTGCCGTGGTCGAAGAACTTGACCCCATCATCGAAAACCACTGCCGCCTGCTGGGGCTCTCCCCCGCGGGCAAGGACATCCTGCCGTTGGAGGACGAATACTCCCAGAACATGATCGCCGCAGCGTTCGGCCGAAAAGTGCCTGCGGGCAAAAAGCTGGACGACCCCATTCCCGCCCGTCCGCCCGTCATGTGCGCGGGCTGCCCGCACCGGGGCATCTTTTACCTCCTCGCAAAACACAAATGCACGGTGTTCGGCGACATCGGCTGCTATACCCTGGGGGCCACCCCGCCCCTTTGTGCGCTGGATATATCCACCTGCATGGGCGCTTCCGTCTCGGGCATTCACGGCTTCAACAAGGCGCTCGGCAAGGAGAGCGAGGGCAAGACGGTCGCCGTCATCGGCGACAGCACCTTCATGCATTCGGGCATGACGGGGCTTGCCAACATCGCCTACAACCAGAGCAATTCCACCGTCATCATTCTGGACAACTCCATCACGGGCATGACGGGGCACCAGCAGAACCCCATGACCGGCTATAACATCAAGGGCGACCCCGCCGGCAAGATCGACCTCGAAGCGCTCTGCCGCTCCATGGGGTTTGCGCATGTGCGCGTGGTCGACCCCTACGACCTTGCGGAGAGCGAAAAGGCGCTGACGGAAGAGCTTGCCGCCGAATGTCCCTCGGTCATCATCAGCCGCCGCCCGTGCGCCCTGTTGAAATACGTCAGGCACAAGCCCCCCTTCGTCGTGGACCGGGACAAGTGCAAAAACTGCAAAATGTGCATGAAGCCGGGCTGCCCCGCCATCAGCATCCACGACGGCAAAGCAGACATCGACAAGACGCTCTGCCTCGGCTGCGGCGTGTGCGAACAACTGTGCAAATTCGGCGCCATTTTGGAACAATAACAAAGGAGGAAAGAGCGATATGGAAACCAAAAACATTATGATCGTCGGCGTGGGCGGACAGGGGTCCCTCCTCGCCAGCAAACTGCTCGGACATCTCCTGCTCAAATACGGCCACGACGTAAAAGTGTCCGAAGTGCACGGCATGAGCCAGCGCGGCGGCAGCGTCGTGACATACGTCCGCTACGGAGACAAGGTCTATTCCCCCATCATCGACAAGGGAGAAGCTGACTTCATCGTATCCTTCGAACTGTTGGAAGCCGCCCGTTGGACGGAGTACCTGAAAGAGGGCGGCGTGATCGTGACCAACACGCAGCAGACCGACCCCATGCCCGTGATCACGGGGACAATGACTTATCCTGAAAACCTTGTGGAAAAGATGCGGGCGCTGGGATTGAAGGTGGACGCTTTGGACTGCCTGAGCCTCGCCGCCGAGGCGGGCAGCCTGAAAGCCGTGAACATCGTGCTGATGGGACGGCTGTCCAAATATTTCGACTTCCCCGCGGAGGACTGGAAACAGGCGATCCGCGAATGCGTGCCCGAACGGCTTGCCGAAATGAACCTGCGGGCGTTCGATCTGGGCAGGGCCCACTGAAAAAACTTTCCCGCGCCGCTTACGGCGCGGGATAAACCTTGCCCCGCCCGAAAGACGAGCGGAGACAAAGACCTGCCGTGCTGTAAAAAACAAAACAATATATAAGGAAAAACCGAAAACGATGAAGAGATTTTATCAACCCGAAGTGGAAACCATGTCCCCCGACGCCATGCGCGCCATGCAAAACGAAAAGCTGGTCAGACAAGTCCGGCGCGTCTACGACAACGTGGCGTATTACCGCCAAAAGATGGACGAAAAGGGCGTGAAGCCCGAGGACATCCGCAGCGTGGACGACCTGCACCTCCTGCCCTTTCTCACCAAAGACGACCTGCGGGAGGCATATCCCTACGGGCTCTTGGCTCTCCCGCTCACCGATTGCGTGCGCATTCAGTCCACGTCGGGCACGACGGGCAAGCGCGTGGTGGCATTCTACACCCCCCGCGACCTGGACATCTGGGAGGAATGTTGCGCGCGCGCCATCATCGCGGCGGGAGGCGATAAAAACGACGTGGTGCAGGTCAGTTACGGCTACGGGCTGTTCACGGGCGGCCCCGGGCTGGACGGCGGTTCGCACAAAGTCGGGTGTCTGACCATTCCCACCTCTTCGGGCAACACCGACCGGCAGATACAGTTCATGACCGACCTGCATGCGACCATCCTCTGCTGCACCCCCTCTTACGCCCTGTACCTCGCCGAATCCATCGAAGAAAAGGGACTGCGGGACAAGATCAGCCTGAAAGCGGGCATCTTCGGTGCGGAGGCGTGGACGGAAGAGATGCGCCGCGACATCGAGCGCAAACTGGGCATCAGGGCGTATGACATCTACGGCCTGACCGAGACTTCCGGCCCCGGCGTTTCCTTCGAGTGCGAAGAACAGACGGGCATGCACATCTGCGAGGACCATTTCTACCCCGAGATCATCGACCCCGAAACGGGAAAAGTGCTGCCCGACGGGGAGAAGGGCGAGCTGGTGTTCACCTCCCTCGACAAGGAGGCATTCCCGCTCCTTCGCTACCGCACCAAGGACATCTGCGTGCTGTCGCGCAAGAAGTGCTCCTGCGGGCGCACCCTCGTCAAGATGAGCAAGCCCATGGGCCGCAGCGACGACATGCTCATCATCCGCGGCGTCAACGTGTTCCCCTCGCAGATCGAGACCGTGCTTCTGAACAACGGCTATGAAGCCAACTATCAGATCCACGTCGACCGCGCCAACAACACGGACACTTTGGACATCAACGTGGAATTGAAGCCGGGCATGCCCGCAGATGAGGACTCTTTGGCGCTGGCGAAGAAAAAACTGACCGCCGCCCTCCGCTCCATGCTGGGCATTTCGGCGACCGTGCACCTGCTGCCCCCGAAGAGCATCACCCGCAGCGAAGGCAAGGCGGTGCGCGTCATCGACAACAGAAAACTGTACTGAACGGAGGACAAGCGCAGAACGAATTGCGCGAAGATCACTTTTATGCCCATCACAAAACTGTTGGAGCGCAATGCCGCGCTCTACCCCAACGACATCGCGCTGGTCGAACTCAACCCCGACATACAGGAAAAGCGCCGCCGCACCTGGCGGGAATATTCCCTGGTCGAAGGCAATCCCCTCTGTCACTACCGGCGGGAGATCACCTGGAACGTGTTCAACGAAAAGGCCAACCGCGTTGCCAACCTTCTCCTCTCGCGGGGCGTGAAAAAAGGCGATAAGGTGGGGATCCTCCTCATGAACTGCCTGGAATGGCTGCCCATCTACTTCGGCATCTTAAAGACAGGCGGAGTCGCCGTGCCCCTCAACTTCCGCTATACGGCAGAAGAAATACGCTACTGCGTGGAGCTTGCGGACGTCAACATCCTGCTTTTCAGCCCCGAATTCATCGGGCGGGTGGAGGAGATCGCCGACGACCTCGGCAAGACCCGTATCCTCTTCTTCGTGGGCAATACCTTCTGCCCGACCTTTGCCGAGGATTACGACCGGCAGGTGAGCAACTACTCCTCCGTGCTGCCCGACATCGAGATTTCCGAGGACGACGACGCCGCCATCTATTTTTCGAGCGGCACGACGGGCTTTCCGAAGGCCATTCTGCACGCCCACCGCGCGCTTTCGCACGCGGCGGCGGTCGAACAGAAGCACCACGGGCAGACCCGCGACGACGTATTCCTGTGCATTCCGCCCCTCTACCATACGGGCGCGAAGATGCACTGGTTCGGCAGTCTGGTATCCGCGAGCAAAGCGGTGCTGCTGCGCGGCGTCAAGCCTGAAACCATTCTGGAGGCCATCTCCAACGAGCGCTGCACCATCGTGTGGCTGCTCGTCCCCTGGGCGCAGGACATTCTGGAAAAGCTGGACAACGGCAGCTTGAAACTGGAAAACTACCACGTCAGACAGTTCCGCCTGATGCACATCGGCGCGCAGCCCGTACCGCAGAGTCTGGTCAAGCGCTGGCAGAAGTACTTTCCGGGACAGGCATACGACACCAACTACGGCCTGAGCGAATCCATCGGCCCCGGGGCGGTGCACCTCGGCGTGGAGAACATCCGCAAAGTGGGCGCCATCGGCGTGCCGGGGTACGGCTGGGAGGCGAAGATCGTCAAGGACGACGGCGTGACCGAAGTCGCGCGGGGCGAAGTGGGAGAACTCGCCCTGAAAGGTCCCGGCGTGATGCGCTGTTATTACCATAACCCCGAAGCGACCGCCGAGGTCATGCGCGGGGATTGGCTGCTGACGGGCGACATGGCAAAACAGGACGAAGAGGGATTTTACTACCTCGTCGACCGCAAAAAGGACGTCATCGTGTGCGGGGGCGAGAACCTCTATCCCGTGGAGATCGAAAATTTTTTGAGCAAATACCCCAAGATCAAGGACGTGGCGGTCATCGGCATTCCCGACCCCCGCCTCGGCGAGATCGCCGCCGCCATCATCGAACCCGTCGAGGGCGCGGTATGCACGGCGGAGGAGATAGAAGAATTCTGTCGGGAACTCCCCCGCTACAAGCGGCCCCGCCGCATCATCTTTGCCAAGGTGCCGCGCAACGCCACGGGCAAGATAGAAAAGCCCCTGCTGCGAAAAACATATCACGCCGACAAACTGGTGGACGGGCAGAACAAAGCCTGAAAAGACGCCGCACTCCCGGCGCAAGATCCCCCTCCGCGCCTTCCCGCTCCGCCGAAAAACACACGGCGGAGCGATTTTGCAATGGAGGATCGCCCGCACGCCCTGAAATTTTACTTAAATTTTACCTGCCGTTTCCTATACTGTGAGGTATGAACGAAATGATCAACATTCTCATCGTCGAAGACGACAAAAACATCCGCAAACTGATAGGCATCTGGCTGACGAAGGCGGGATTCTGCCCCCTTGCGGCGGAAAACGGAGAGGAAGCGGTGAACATTCTCTCCCATCAGAAGGTCCACCTGATGCTCGTGGACATCATGATGCCCGTCATGAACGGTACCGAACTTTTGCAATATCTCCGCCTCAACGACATCCGCGTGCCCGTCATCGTCACGACGGCAAAGGAGAGCATCGAGGACAAAAAAGTATGTTTTTCGCTGGGCGCGGACGATTACCTGGTGAAGCCCATCGACCGCGAGGAACTTTTGCTGCGCATCAACGCGGTGTTGAAGCGCAGCAACGTCATCGATGCCAAAATTTTGCACATCGGTCCGGTGACCCTGGACGCCAATACGCTCACCGTATCCTCGGGCGATTTGGTCACCGCCATGCCAAAAAAGGAATTTGAGATCCTCTTCAAACTGCTCTCCGACCCCGACAAGGTATACACCAAGCCGCAGCTCATGGACGAATTCTGGGGATACGACAGCGACAGCTTTACCGACACGGTCAAGGTGCACATCAACCGCATCCGGCAAAAGATAGAGCCATACCCCGAGATCGGCGTGCGCACCATCCGCGGCGTCGGCTATAAAGGAGATATCCATGTCCGGAAAGAATAAGAAAAAACGCCCCTTTCATTTTTCCTTTGTCGCCCGGGTGACATTCATCGTCTTTCTCTGCCTGGCCGCCTCGGTGCTGCTCACATTGGGGCTTGCCTCCCTGCTATCCTCTTTAAGCCAGCTGACTGCCAACCTGTTTGTGTATATCCTGCTCCTGCTGGGCGTCAGCGCGCTCATCACCGTCATCATCTTCCGCTTGGTCGCGCCGCCTTTGATGACGTCCGAACAGAAGATCAACGACATCCTCGAACAGATAGCCAAGGGAAATTTCGACGTAAAGATCCCCCTGACCAAGAGCAAATACGTCAATCAGACCATTGCCAGCGTGAACACCGTGCTGGAAGAACTGAAGAGCGTGAAGATCATGCGCAACGACTTCATTTCCAACTTTTCCCACGAACTCAAGACGCCCATGGTCACCATCAACGGATTTGCCGAGCTGCTGCTGTCCGACGACGTGACCGAAGCCGACAGAAAGGAATACGCGCAGATCATTTACGACGAAAGCCGCCGCCTGACAAAGCTCTCCCAGAATATCCTGCTCCTGAACAAACTCAACGCGCAGAACATCATACAGGACAAGACCGATTATGCGCTGGACGAACAGCTCCGCCAATCCCTCTCCGGTTTCATGCGTGAGATCGAGGCCAAAAACCTGCAGGTAGAGTGCCGGGCGGTCTCCGTCGATTTTCACGGCAACGCCGACCTCATCCAGCAGATATGGATCAATCTCATCTCCAATGCCATTAAATTCAGCCCCACGGGCGGCACGATCACCCTCAGCCTGGAACGGCAGAAGGACAACGCCGTCGTGCGCATCGCCGACGAAGGCTGCGGCATGGACGAAGAGACGGTCAAACACATCTTCGACCAGTTTTACCAGGGCGATTCCTCCCATACGACCGAAGGCAGCGGATTGGGGCTTTCCATTGTCCGACGCATCGTCGAACTCTGCCACGGAGCGGTGCTTGTCCGCTCCCGCCCCGAAGAGGGTTCGGTTTTCACGGTCATCCTTCCCATTGAAAATTGAAAACGAAACGCAATAAGCCCCCCACTAAAGTGAGAGCTTCAAGGATCGCCCTAAAGGACGTGAATACCGGCATGGGTCATATATCCACCATATACTTCCTCGAAAGTCAACGGCCGCAAAATCGTACTCCGCTTCGCTCCGTGGCGTTCGGGGCTTTGCCCCTCGGCTACTGCTGAAAACTCCCATAGAAACAAATCGAGAGTCGAGTAAAGGAAAGTTCCTTGCTCGGCTCTTTTGCTGTCTGTAAGCCATTTTACCCGACCTCTACACAACGATTCCAGCCTTGTCTCGTTGACATCCGCAGGCCGACATAGAAAAGAATTTCTTTTCACCGTCCTATGCCCTTTCGACTATTGCTCGAAAATCCGAACAAAACTTATAAAATATACTGAATGCCCCATATATTTCTTTTCTCCTGTATTTGGGCGCAAAGACTATATGATATT
>CAZTND010000028.1:0-18591 GCA_964615285.1 uncultured Clostridia bacterium | reverse complement strand
AAATACCGAACTCATTCTCAAACAATCTAATAATTCTTTGTCCAAACTTTGGGGTGCATATCAACGGGCGCCCTTTTGTCTTATTTATTTTTCTTCGGATAGCGCCAGCTGCGCCTCGCGGTCGGCGACGGCGAGCGCTTCGACCATCTCGTCGATGTCCCCCAGCATAAAGGCGTCGATGGAATACAGGCTCAGTCCGATGCGATGGTCGGTGACGCGGCTCTGCGGGAAATTATAGGTGCGGATGCGCTCGCTCCTGTCCCCCGAACCGATGAGGTTTTTGCGGTTCTGGTCGTACTGCGAACGGTTCTGCGAATTGTAATGGTCGTACAGTTTGGTGCGGAGCATGCGATAGGCGAGCGCCTTGTTCTGCAGCTGCGAACGCTCGTTCTGGCACTGCACCACGATGCCCGTGGGCAGGTGGGTGAGCCGCACCGCCGAGGCGACCTTGTTGACGTTCTGGCCGCCCGCGCCGCCCGAATGGTAGATGTCGATGCGGATGTCCTTTTCGTTGAGTTCCACGTCCACCTCCTCCGCCTCGGGCATGACCGCCACGGACACGGCGGAAGTGTGGATGCGCCCCTGCGTTTCGGTCTCGGGCACGCGCTGCACGCGGTGCACGCCGCTCTCGTATTTCAGGAGTTTATAGGCGCCGCTGCCCGTGACGTGCGCCGCCACCTCCTTCACGCCGCCGAGTTCGGTGTCATTCTCGTCCTCAACTTCCAGCTTCAGGCGGTGCGCCGCGCAGAACCCGCGGTACATGCGCAAAAGCTCGGCGGCGAACAGCGCCGCCTCTTCCCCGCCCACGCCCGCGCGGATCTCCAGAACGCAGTCGCGTTCGTCGTTCTTGTCCTTCGGCAGGAGGAGTATTTTCAGATTTTCGGCGAGCGCGGAGAGGCGCTCTTTGCAGGCATACCCCTCCTCTTCGAGCAGTTCCTTCATTTCCCTGTCCGGCTCGCCCTCCGCCGCCTCGAAGGCGGCGGTCATGTCGCCGCTCGTCTTTTTGTATGCCGCCGCCGCTTCCGCCAATTCGGTCAGGTCGGCGTGCTCTTTGGAGATCTTCCGCCATGCGTCCATATCGTTCAGGACCGCAGGGTCGGCGAGCTGCTTGCTCAGTTCATCGTATTTCCGCAAAATGCCTTCGGCCTTTTGCAGCATTTCGTCCTGTTGCGCCATCTTCCGTCCTCCCCGCGCCCTTCAGATTTTTTACAGCGATACTTTCAGTATGCGGTCGATGCCCGCCAAGTCCTTAAAAACTTCACATTTCGCGCCCCGTTCCGCAAACAGCCCGACGATCGTCTCCGCCTGCCCCATGCCGCATTCGAGCAGCATAAAGCCGCCGGGCGCGAGATGGGCGGAGAACGCCGCGGCGATGCGGCGGTAAAAGTCCAGCCCGTCCGCCCCGCCGTCCAAAGCGAGGCGGGGCTCGAAGCCTTTCACCTCCCGTTGCAGCCCCTCGATTTCGCCCGAGGGAACGTAGGGAGGGTTGGACAGGATGACGTCGAACGCGCCGCCGACGTCCTCAAAGAGATCGGACTGTATAAAACTCATCTCCACCCCGTTCGCCGCCGCATTTTCCCGCGCCAGCGAGAGCGCGTCCGCGGAAACGTCCGCCGCCGTCATATATACGGGCTTCCCCTTCTCCCGGCACATCTTCGCCACGGCGACGGCAATCGCGCCGCTCCCCGTACAGAGATCGAGCACGCGCGCGCCCGCCGGCAGTTTTACGATACACCCGACCGCCCTTTCGACCAGCAATTCGGTCTCGGGCCGGGGGATGAGCGCCCGCCCGTCCACTTTGATCGTGCACCCGCAGAAATCCGCGTCCCCCACGATGTACCAGAGCGGCCTGCCCGTCAGCCGTTCGTTGACGACGGCAAAAATTTTACGCGCTTCGGCAGGCGTTACCAGGCGTTCCCGTTCCAGGCGCGAAGGAGAAATACCCAAAGTCAGCGACAAAATCCACCGACAGTCCTCTCCCTCTATGCCCGCGCGGGCAAATAATTTATCGATGCGCGCCCTGACCTCGGAGAGCTTGCCGCCGACGGCAAAGGCGCTTTCGCATTCGGCGGGGTCGGCGTCCATTTTCAAAACTTTGTTGAACGCGGCGATGGCACATTCGATCATGCCGTCGTCCGGTTCGCGGGTGGTCAGCCGCTGCAGCGCCAGCCCGGGCGCCTTGAGAGGATAGACCCAGGGGCTCTGCGTCTTGGCAAGGACTTTCAGAAGTTCGTAGGATATCCCCGCGACGACGGGCAGAAGCGCCAGCTTGATGACCAGGCGGACGATGAAGTCGAGCGCGCCGTTTTGTATGTCCAGCAGGGGTGCCAGCAGGGAATTGGAGAGCGAAAAGACCAGAATGGCGATGACCATGACGAAAAACATGAAGGTCGTGCCGCAGCGGTCGTGCACGCGGGAACAGGTGCGCACGTTTTCCACCGTCAGGGGCATGCCCGATTCATAGCAGGTAATGGTCTTGTGTTCCGCGCCGTGGTACATATATGTGCGGCGGATGTCCTTCATCAGCGAAGTGAGGGTGAGGTAGGCGATGAAGATCGCCACGCGCAGCCCTCCCTCGAGGAGGTTGAACCATATCCCCTCGTCGTCGAGCCCCATCCAATCGGCGATGAGCGTTGAAACGAGATAGGGCAGAAAGACGAAGAGCGCGACGGAGAGCAGGACGCCGAGCACGAGCGCGACCGAGGTGACGACGCTCATGACGTCCACTTTGCACTTCTCCGCCAGCCATTTTTCAAAGCGGGATGGCTCTTCGGTCTCTTCGCCGCCGTACACCTCGGCGCTGCGCATGAGGATGGACGTGCCCGCCGTCAGGGAATCGACGAGGTTAACCACGCCGCGCACGAAGGGCAGGCGGAAAAAGCGGGGGCGCTTTTCGGGCGGGGCAATACGCTGCGCTTCGAGCTGAATGTTGCCCGCGTCGTCCCGCACGGCCGTCGCCATGCCCGTCCTGCCGCGCATCATGACCCCTTCGAGCACGGCCTGCCCGCCGATATAGGTACTCTTCTTTTTCACCGTTTTCTGCATCTTATCTCCCCGTGCATATATAAAAACAGCCCCAAGACAAACTTGAGGCTCTTCCGTCGATTTCAGATTCCGTATCTCTTTTTGAATTTATCAACACGTCCACCGGTATCGACAAGTTTCTGCTTACCCGTGAAGAACGGGTGGCACGCGCTGCAAACGTCGACCTTCAAAACTTCCACGTCCTTGGTAGTACCGGTCTCGAACGTAGCGCCGCATGCACAGACAACTTGAACTTTGTGATATTTGGGATGTATATCAGCCTTCATTATCTCGCACCTCGCTGTTTATTTTGCCTGTCTATTATATTCTCTTTTTTGTTTCCCGTCAACTTTTTTGACCCTCTATCCCAAAATCTTTGCAAAATTTTTACCTTTCGCCGCTATTTTTTCTCCAAAATAAAATTCCCGCGGAAAAATCATTGCAAAATTGATTTTTTTAAGATATACTATAAGAAAGCGGCGCGCTTCCGCAAAACGCATAGACGCATCGACGCATATGCCGGAAGCCGCAGGAAGGTGGATTATGAAAACCTGGCATCTGATCGCCCCCCGCGAATTAAAAGAATTCGAGCAGAACGAAGCCCCTCTCAAGGCAGGGGAGGCGCGCATTAAAATTTTTAACGTGCTTTTGAACTCCTTCGACGCGATGGTATACGACGGCACGATGGACGCCGCCTATCCCCTGATCCCCGGACGGTTCGCCGTCGGAAAGGTCGTCGCGCTGGACGAGAGCGACACGCCCGACGCCGAAAAGGGCAGCCGCGTCTTTCTCAACCCCGTATTTCCCGACAGCAATTTCAAGGGAGATTCCACTCCTCTTCTGGGAATGGAGAGCACAAAGTTTGCGGGACAGACCTGCGACGGCTTTCTTGCCCCCTATGTGACCGTCAGGCCCGAAAACCTGTGCGTGCTGCCCGAATCGGTGTCCAACGAAACGGCGCTGTACACCTACCTCATCGCCCTCGCGGAATCGGCGCTCGATAAGATCGGAGAGATCAAAGGAAAATACATCGCCGTCGTCGGCGCCACCGCTCTCGGCATCATTCTCTGCCAATTGCTGGTCTATTACCAGGCGGTGCCCGTCCTCATCGACAGCCGCACCACCAGGCTGGAATTTGCGCGGCAATGCGGCGTTACCTATGCCTTTCTAAACGACGAAAACCTGGATGCGAACATCAACGACATCACGGGAGCGGCCTTCGCCGACGGCGCCGTCTATGTGGCCTCCGGCAACGCCGTGGTGAACACCGTCGCCTTCCGCGTTACGGCGCCCGAAAAGACGGTGGTCTTTTGCGGATTTGCCCCGCAGAATCTGCAGGTCAACCTGGAAATGGCGCTTAAAAAGCAGCTGCACATCATCGGCGTGAGCGATGCGAGCGAAAACATCTCCTCCGCCATCAACCTGCTTGCCAACAAGGCGGTGGACGTCAACCGCTTTGCGCACAGCGTCTATCCCCTCGAAGAGCTGCCCAAGGCCTACGAAGCGGGCGCGGCGGACCGGGGCACCGACCACAACATCCGCCTGACCGTCATCGACTGTTACGGAAAATTATGATCAGGCTCATCGCGTCCGATCTGGACGGAACGCTGCTTCTGCCCGACGGCTCTCTGCCGTCGGAAATCTTTTTTCTCATCCGCAAGATGGCCGCGCGGGGCATTCTCTTTGCGATCGCCAGCGGCAGGCAGTACGAAAGCCTGCGGCGGTTGTTTGCCCCCGTCGAAGAGAAGGTGCTGTTCATCGCCGAAAACGGCGCGCTCGTCTATTACCGGGGCAGGCGGCTCTTTGCCGAGGCCCTGCCCGCCGCCCGGCTGGGCGGCATACTGCAGGCGGTGCGCACGCAGCAAGGCGTATATCCCCTGCTCTGCTGCGCCGAACGGGCTTACGCCGAAGCGGAAGATCCGCTTTTTCTCGCCGAATGCATCAAATACTATCCGAATTTCAGCCGCACGGACCGGCTGGAAGACGTTCCCGAAAGGGACGCCGTCTGCAAGATCGCCGTATTCGACCGCCGCGGCGCGGCAGAGTTTTCGGGCAAAACGCTGCCCGCCCTGCTGCCCGATCTAAGGGTCATTGTTTCGGGAAACGTCTGGACGGATATATCCATGCCCGAAACCAACAAGGGCAAGGCAATGACGTTTGCGCAGCGTTATTTTCATCTCGGGCGGGAGGAATGCGCGGCGTTCGGGGACTACATGAACGATTTGGAAATGCTGCTTGCCTGCGGACACGCCTATGTCCCCGCCAACGGTTTTCCGCCGCTGCAGGAAAAAATAGGCAGCATCGTTCCCTCCAACGCGGAAAAGGGCGTCCTGCAAAAGATAAAAGAACTTTTGGGTGAATAGTTTCATGAAACTGCTCGTCGCTTCCGACCTGCACGGGTCGGCATTCTATACGCAAAAACTCATCGAACGGATCCGGGCGGAGGCCCCCGAACGGGTCGTTTTGCTCGGCGACCTCCTCTATCACGGTCCGCGCAACGACCTGCCCGCAGGGTATGCCCCGAAAGAAGTCATTGCCCTGCTTTCCGCCCTTTCCCCCGCGCCCCTCTGCGTGCGCGGCAACTGCGAGGCCGAAGTCGACCAGATGGTGCTGCCCTTTCCCGTCCTCGCCGAGTATGCCGTACTCTTTTGGGAGGGCCGGACGGTCTTTTGCACCCACGGGCACAGGGAACCGCCGCCGCTGCAGGCGGGAGACATTCTGCTGTGCGGGCACACGCATGTGCCCAAAGCGGAGATGCGGGACAGCTATCTGTATCTCAACTGCGGCAGCTTGTCCCTGCCAAAGGAAAATTCCCCGCATTCGTACATGCTCCTGGAGAACGGGCGCGCGGTCTGGAAGGACCAGGACGGCGGAACGTTCATGGAGCGGGAACTGTGACCGAACCGAAAACAGGAGAGGGCCGGACGCCTTTCAAACGAAAAGCGCCCGGCCCTCTTTCTTTACGATCGTTTTTTGTCTTTACTCCGCCTTTCTGGCCTTCGTGGTCTTTCTCATGCGGACCGCCTTGTCGGAAGCGGGTTTCGCCTTCTTGGCGGGCTTGGCTTCAAACGCGGTCTTGGCTTTGGCGCAAGGGAACTCCACGCTCTTGTCGCACTTCACGCAGTAATCGTACGTTCCGCAGGTATCCTGCCCGCCTCTCGCCTGCGCGTCGTTCCATTTCAAAACGTCCAGCTCGTCCTGTAATTTTTTCAATTCTTCGTTTTCCATTGTTTTATGACCTCTTTCTTTTTATAAATTACTTTCATTATAGGCGTAATTTTTCAAAAAGACAAGAAAAAAAATAAAACAATTCTTACTTTTTATAATATTTTTATGCTTTTTCGGGCGTTTTGCCGAAAAATTCGCGGAAATTCGATAAAGTTGTGCGCGTGATCTCGTCCAAAGCCTCCCGCGTGAGATATGCCTGGTGGGACGTGACGATGACGTTCGGGCGGGATACGATGAGGGACAAAAGTTCGTCCTGCACGCCCGTCACCGACTTATCTTCATAGAAGAGCCCCGCCTCCTCCTCGTACACGTCCAGGCACGCGCCGCCCAGTCTGCCCGAAAGCAACGCGCCCAACAGCGCCTCGCTGTCGATGAGCCCGCCGCGGGAGGTATTGACGAGGATGCACCCCGCCTTCATCTGCGCAAACGCCTCTTTGCCGACGATGTGGCGGGTATCTTCGGTGAGCGGGCAGTGCAGGGAAATGACGTCGCTCTCCCGCAGGAGCCGCTCCAGAGGCACGTATTCCAACCCCGCGGCGGGGTCGGGGCGCACGTCATAGCAGAGCACGCGCATGCCGAAACCCTGGCAGATGCCGATGAACGTTTTGCCGATTCGCCCCGTGCCGATCACCCCCGCCGTCTTGCCGTGCAGGTCGAACCCGATGAGATGATTGAGGCTGAAATTGAAATCGCGCGTGCGGATGTACGCCTTGTGGATCTTGCGATTGAGCGTGAGGAGCATTGCCGCGGCGTGTTCGGCGACGCTGTACGGGGAATAGGCAGGCACGCGCATGACCCTGATGCCGCACTTCTCTGCCGCCGCCATGTCGACATTGTTGAAGCCGGAACAGCGCAGCGCGATCAGTCCCACGCCATACTCCTTCAGCCGCCGGATGACCGCGCCGCTCGCGGTATCATTGACGAAAATACAAACGCCGTCGTACCCCCTTGCGAGCGCGACGGTCTTTTCATCCAATTTGCTCTCCACATAGTCAAAGGAAAAACCGTCCCCGTTGTATTCGTCGAACAGCGGGCGTTCATATTCCTTCATATCATAAAACAAGATACTGTTCATACAGAACAGTCTGTGCAGCCCGCGGGCCTTTTATACGTCGTCGTAATCGTCCGTGAACAGGTGCGTCTGCCCCTTCGTTTTATATCCCAACACACAGTCGAGATTGACGTTTTGCATGCTGCGGAAGATGTTCTCGTCGATGCGGTCGTACTTTTGTTTGAGCGCGCGCACAAGCTCCTTCATTTCCCGCCGCTTGCTCTCCTCTTCCTTGTTTGCCACCTTTTCGGTGAAGCGGCAGGCGCAGTTCAGAAAGGTCAGCCCGTTGCCCTTTGCCCAGCGCACGATGTCCGCCTCGTGAATGCGGTACATGGGGCGGATGAGCTCCATGCCGGGGTGGGAGGTGGAATGCAGCTTGGGCAGCATGGTCTTGACTTCCGCGCCGTAGAACATGCTTAAAAGGGTGGTTTCTATCGCGTCGTCGAAGTGGTGGCCGAGGGCGATCTTGTTGCAGCCGAGGCTCTTGGCCTTTTCGTAGAGATACCCCCGCCGCATGCGCGCGCAGAGGTAGCAGGGCGACCCGCCCGCCTGTTCGACGACCTCGAAGATGGGAGAGGAAAACATCTCTGCGGGGATGTCCAGAAGTGCGGCGTTTTCGAGGATGAGAGCGCGGTTGGCGGGCAGATAGCCGGGGTCCATGACGATGAACCGCAGGGAAAAATCCATCTGTCCGTGCCGCTGTATCTCCTGGAACAGTTTTGCCATCAAAAAGCTGTCCTTGCCGCCTGACATGCAGACGGCGATGCGGTCGCCCTCCCGTATGAGGGAATACGCCTTGACCGCCTGCACAAAGCGGCTCCAGATCTCCTTGCGGTAGCGCTTGATGATGGAGCGTTCGATCTCCTTTGCCCGGGATAATTCTTCCATATGCTTCGTCAGAACAGCCGCGTGACCTGCAGGCTTTCAAAAATTTCCTTATATTTTTCCGGCGGGAAGGCGATCTCGTCGAACGTGGTGACCGCCGCCGTGCCAGCCGCCGTGCCCGCGCGCAAAATTTCAGGCATGGGCGCCCTTTCCGCCATCTTCATCGCCGCGGCGGCAACCATCGCGTCGCCCGCGCCCACCGTGGAATTGACCGCCACGGAAGTGCTGCGGCAATAGTACCCCTCTTTGCCGTCCGTCAGGACGGCGCCCTCCTTGCCCAGGGAGAGGAGCACGGTTTTGGCACCCCGCCGCACCAGTTCGCGGCAGGCATCCAGCATATCCTGCCGGCAGCTCAATTCCCTGCCGATGCAGTTTTCAAGTTCGTCCAGGTTGGGCTTGACCAGATCGACCCCCGCCGCGACAGCGGCGTTCAGCTTGCCGCCCGTCGCATCGGCGACGCGCAGAGAACCGGGCGCGACGGCGCGGAACAAGTCGCCGTAATAGGACGCATCCACGCCGCGCGGCAGCCCGCCGGAAATGACCGTGACGGCGCTGACGGCAGAGAGGCGGCGCACCCGTTCCAGCAGCTTTTCGAGATTTTCGGGCGGCACTTCCGCCCCCACGTCGTTGACCTCGGTGAGCATGGAGCGGTGGTCGATGAACTTATAATTTTCGCGCACCCGCCCTTCGTTCATGATGAAAGAATGCCTGACGCCGCCGCGCTCGAGAAGCTCTTCGAACATGCCCCCGTTTTCACGGTACATGAACCCCGTGGCGAGCGCCTCCCCGCCGAGCCGCGCCACGCCCAACGCCACGTTGAGCGCCTTGCCGCCCGGGCGCATGCGCTTGCGCCTGGCAACGTTGGTCTTGCCGACCTCCAGCGCATCCACTTCCACGGTAATATCCACGCTCGGACTCAAACAAACTGTCAATATCATGCTGTCGATGCGGGGAACTTTCTTCCCCTGCCCCCTTATGATGTTTTCTTAAATTTCGCGCAGAAAAACGTTTCCGCAAAGTCCCGCGGCAAAACGCAGCCCCCTGCGCCGGTCTCGCCCGGCGGCGCAAGGGATTCCCGGTTATTTTATAAACCGTCTGCGGCGCAATCAAACGCACAGGCGCAAAATAAAACGGCCACGGAAAAATACGCAGCCGTCATTATTATTCATATGCAGCAAGTCCGACGATCATTACATGGAAATCATCTGCAACGTATTATAGAGCTCGAAATTGAATTTTTTCTTCATGGAAACCGCTTCGATGATGTCCATATCGATGATGTGGTTGTCCTTGATGCCGATGGTGCGGTTGCCGATACCGTCTTTCAGAAGGCGCACCGCCTTGTTGCCGAACTGCGCCGCCAGCATGCGGTCCTGCATGGAAGGCGAACCGCCGCGCTGGACGTGCCCGATGGTCGTGGGCCGCACCGAGTAGGTGGTGACTTCCTGCAGTTGCTTGGCGAACGCCGTCGCGCTCATGACGCCCTCGGCGATGACGATGATGTTGGAGTGCTTGTGATTGGCGCGCGAACGGTTGATGCGCATGACGATGTCGTCCATGTCGTAGGGCACTTCGGGTACGACGATGATCTCCGCGCCGCTGCCGATGCCCGCGTACAGCGCGATGTCGCCGCAGTGGCGGCCCATGACTTCCACGACCGAGATGCGTTCGTGCGAGGTCATCGTGTCGCGCAGTTTGTTGATGATGTCGAGGCAGGTGTTGACGGCCGTGTCGAACCCGAGGGTATAGTCGGTATAGGCCAGGTCGTTGTCGATGGTGCCGGGAATGCCGATGGTGGGGATGCCGTACTCCTCGCTGAGCACTTTCGCGCCGCGGAAGGAGCCGTCGCCGCCGATGACGACCAACCCCTCGATGCCCCTGTTTTTGAGCGTCTTGACGGCCTTCTGCTGCCCGTCCTTGGTCAGCATTTCCAGGCACCGCGCCGTGCGGAGCATGGTGCCGCCGCGCTGGACGATGTCGGACACCGAACGCATGCTCATGGGGATGAGATCGTCGTTGATCAGCCCCGCATAGCCGCATTCCACGCCGTACACTTCCATGCCGAAATAGATACCCGTGCGAACGACCGCGCGGATGGCGGCGTTCATGCCGGGCGCGTCGCCGCCGCTCGTCAATAAACCGATACGTTTCATCTTAAAACCTCCGATGGAAAACACTGTAAAATTTCATTCTTTTCGATTATACCAAAAATCCGGAAAAAATTAAAGTGTTTTGACGGAGGTTTTTGCATGTTTTTCCCCATTTATTTCCCGGTCGAAAAAATAAATACAATTAAAAAAAACGATTATTGCAATAAATATTTTTTATTTCAAAGGAATTTGACGCAATCGGCGGACAGGAACGTGGCGAGTTCCGCCTCGAATGCCCGGCTCCTGACAATGCCGCGCGGATAGCGGAATTTTTGCCTGCCGCGCAGAATTCTGACCTCCGTCGGGCCCTCGTATGCCGAGAGCATATCCTGCAATTCCTCGAACTCCCCTTCGTCCAGCGAAGTGGCGTTCAGCCACAGCACCCGTTGTTTTTCCGCCGGATCTGCGGCGGGCGCTTCGCCGGGTCTGTCTTTTTTGAGCGAAGCGGCGTCGAACTCCTGCATGTTGTCCAGAAGGATGGTCGGGCGCTTGCCGTCGCCGAGGTCGATCCTGCCGCTGAGCGCGACAACGACGTCGGCGGCGAGAAAACTTTTGATCTTTTCGTAAGTGTTCGGGAAAGCGACGCACTCCACGCTGCCGTACAGATCCTCCACGGTGATGAACGCCATCGACGCCCCCTGTTTGGTGGTCAGCTTTTTGATGGCCGACACGATGCCGCCCATGGTGACCGCCTGCCCGTCCTTCAGGCTGTTATAGGTCAGATTGCCGTCCTCGTCCTCTTCCGTGTCCGAGAGCAGGGAACAGTTGAACGTGCAGTTTTTGAATGCGGAGATGTAATTTTCCAGCGGATGCCCGCTGACATACACGCCCAGTACCTGTTTTTCCCGGGCAAGTTTTTCGTTGTAGTCAAATTCGGGGATGTCGGGATAGACGATCTCGATCTCCGGCTCCTCGACGATGCTGCCGAAGAGGGAGATCTGCGCGCCGCTCTTCTGCTTTTCCATGCCCGCGATGCGCGTCATGGCCTCCTCATACACCGCATAGTACTGTGAACGGCGTTTGCCGAAACAATCGCACGCGCCGCTCAGGATGAAACATTCCACCACGCGCTTGTTGACGTATTTGGTGCAACGCATGAGAAAATCCTGGAAGGATTGGAAGGGACCGTTTTCGTTGCGGTCGGCAATGACTTTGGAGACGGCCTCTTCCCCCGCGCCGCGCAGCGCGGAGAGCCCGAAGCGGATGCCCTCCCCTTCCACGCGGAACTCCGCGCGGGAGAGGTTGACGTCGGGCGGCAGGACGGGGATATTTTTCTCCTTCATGTACACGACGTACTTGGAGATCTCCTCGATCTTGTCGAGCCGGTCGTTCAGGACGCCCGCCAGAAACTGCCTGGGATAGAACTGCTTTAAGTACGCCGTCTGATAGGCGACGACGGCATACGCCGTGGCGTGCGATTTGTTGAAGGCATAGTAGGCGAAGCTCTCCATGTCGGCGAAGATCTTTGCCGCGACCTCGGGAGAGATGCCATGGGCAACGCAGCCCGTGACGGTGCCCCCCTCTTTCAGGTCGCCGTAGATGAACTTGTCCTTCTGCGCCATCAGCTCCTTTTTCTTCTTTTTCGCCATGGCGCGGCGGACGAGGTCGGCCTGCCCGAACGTGTAGCCCGCCAGGCTCTGGAAGATCTGCATGACCTGTTCCTGATAGATGATGACCCCGTAAGAATTTTGAAGGATCGGTTCCAACAGGGGCGTATCGTACTTGATTTCGGAAGGGTTGTGCTTGTTGCGGATGTAGGTCGGGATGAAGTCCATGGGGCCGGGGCGGTAGAGCGAAATGCCGGCGATGAGGTCCTCGAGCCGCTCGGGCTGCAGGTCGCGCATGAACTTTTTCATGCCGCCTTGTTCGAGTTGGAACACCGCGTCGGTGTCCCCCGACGAGATGAGCTGGTATGCCTCGGGCACGTCGTACCCGATCTTGTGGAAGTCGATGTCGATGCCGTAATCTTCCTTGATGTAGTCGAGGGTGTTCTGTATATCGGTGAGCGTGGTGAGCGCCAGGAAGTCCATTTTGAGCATGCCGACCGATTCCGCCTCTTTCATGTCGAACTGCGTGACGATGTCGTCGCCGTTACGGGCGAGGGGCACGTTTTCGGCAAGCACCTTGCGGCAGATGATGACGCCCGCCGCGTGTTCGGAGATGTTTTTGGGCATACCCTCCAGCTTTAAGCCGAAGTCGATGACCTTGTGCAGGTCCGGATTGCTCTCGTACACTTCGATGAATTCGCGGTTGCGCTTGCCCTGCTGCTCGCGCAGGTTCTTTTCCAGCTCCGACCGCTTTTCCTCGGGCAGGGTGTCGTCCTTCAGCTTTGCCTCGAGCTTGGGGATATTCAACCCCAACAGCTCGGCAATGGTCGATTTGCCGTCCATGAGCTTGGTGACCTTGTCCGTTTCGGAGTAGGGCACGCGCATGGTCCGCCCGATGTCCTTGATGACCGCACGGGAGGCGAGCGTGCCGAACGTGACGATCTGCGCCACCTTTTCGGGCGAATATTTGCGGCGCACATACTCGATGGTCTCGTAGCGGCGCTTGGTGCAGAAATCCACGTCAAAGTCGGGCATGGATACGCGGTCGGGGTTCAGAAAACGCTCGAAGATGAGGTCGTGTTTCAGGGGATCGACGTCGGTGATGCCCACCGAATAGGCGACGATGCTGCCCACGCCCGAGCCACGCCCCGGCCCCACGGGAATGCCCTGGCTGCGCGACCAGTTGATGTAGTCCCACACGATGAGGAAGTAGTCGGCAAAGCCCATCTTGATGATGATGTCCAGCTCGTACTGCACGCGCTTTTTGATGTCCTCGGTGATGTCCTCATAGCGGCGGGCAAGCCCCTCCCGGGTCAGGCGGGTGAGATATTCGGGCGCCGTAGAACCGTCGTCGGGCGTGTAAAGCGGGATGAGCGACTTGTCATAGACGGGGTCGCCGTTCGGTTTCAGGTCGAACACGGGCTCTTCGATCTTATTCGCGATGACGCGCGTGTTGGCAACGGCGTCGGGGACATAGGAAAAGAGCGCCGCCATTTCGTCCCCGCTCTTGAAATAGAACTCGTGCGAGCCGAAGCGCATGCGCTTGGGGTCGTCCAGCGTCTTTTTGGTCTGGATGCACAGGAGGATGTCCTGCACTTCCCAGTCCTCTTTGTTGAGATAGTGCACGTCGTTCGTGGCGACGAGCGGGATGTCCAGTTCCCGCCCCAGGCGGATGAGCTCGGGCAGGATCTGCTTCTGTTCGGCGAGCCCGTGATCCTGCAATTCGATGTAAAAATCCTCGCCGAAGGTGTTCTTCATGTCGAGCGCAAACGCCTTGGCGCCCTCGTAATCGCCCGCCAGAAGGAGGCGCGGGATGCGCCCCGCCAGGCAGGCGGACAGGCAGATGACCCCTTCCGAATGCTCCTTCAGGGTCTTGTAATCCATGCGCGGCTTGCCGTAAAAGCCCTCGATGTAGGACATGGAGTCCAGCCAGACGATGTTGCGGTAGCCCGTCTTGTTCTTGGCGAGCAAAATGAGGTGCTCGGTCTTGGTGCCCGGCTCCTTGACGAAGCGGTCGTCGGTCATGTATAGTTCGCAGCCGATGATGTATTTGAGCCCCCGCTTTTGGCATTCCTCGGCAAAATACAGCGTGGCGTACATGTTGCCGTGGTCGGTGACGGCACAGGCGTCTATGCCGTTTTTGACCATGTGTTCGACGAGGTCCTCCACCTTCGCCGCGCCGTCCAACAGGCTGTATTCGGTATGCAGATGCAAATGTACAAAATCGGTCATCTGTCTCTTTTCTCCTCGTTCCCTTTCAGGTCTTTGTATAATTCCATGATGCGCCGCATGCGGTGATTGATGCAGCTCTTGCTGATCTGCAGCCCTTCCGCCAATTCCGAAAGAGAGGCTTCCCGGTCGGCAAGGCGCGCCGCGGCCACCGCTTTGAGATCCTCGTCCAGGCGGGGCAGGATGCCCCGCTCTTCGAGATAGCCGATGGCGAGGCACTGCCCCGCCGCCGCCGTCGCCGTGCGGTCCATATTGCCCACGAAACAGTTGTTCACGCGGTTGGAATTGTTCTTTTCCTCCCGCGCCTCCGCGGTCTCGTTCAGTTTTTCGAGCGACTTCTCCGCCCCCATGACGGCGAGAAAATCGGACACGGCCGACAGCGCGGCGAGATAGACCACGAAACTGTCTTTGCGGCGGATGATCTTGGCGATCAGTTCGTAGGAAGCGAGCAGCGACGCAAAATCGCGCGCCGTCTCTTCGTGCGCAAAGACGAATTCCAGGTGATAGCCCGTCCTGGCACCCGCGCGGGGAAGCGTACAGCTGCCGCCCCCCAAAAAAGCGCCGCGGATATAGGCGAGGCGGCTCTCCTCGTCCGCCACGATGCGGGACGGGATGCCCGAATACAGCTCGTAACTGCCCGTCTCGCCCCTTTCAAATATGCCCGCGTCGATGAGTATGTCGTACGCCTTTTCGCCGTTATAGGCGACGGTCAGCTTGTCCCGCCCGCGCAGACGGTCGGCCGACGCGTTGGCGACGCAATTCACGCCGTACAGCTCCTCTGCCAGCGCGATGTAGTACTCCGCTATCTTCTCCGATTCGGTCACGAGAAAGAACCCCAGCCCTTCCTGCGTGAACGAAATGCAGCCGCCCGTGCGGACAAACGCCGAAAAAACGGCCGTCCTGCCCTGCCTTGTCCGCGGCTTTTTATTGAGAAATTCCCGTTTGATGCCCGAAGTGAAATTCGCCAAAGCGTCCTCCTTCCCCGTTCCGCCGATGCCTTGCCCTTTTGCCTGCACGCGGTCACATATGTTCCCGCTTGAATGCGCGCAGGCGGAGGCGCGCCGTGCGCCCGTCGATGTTGTCGATGCGCTCCATCGGAAAGGATATGCGGCTGAAGAGTTCCTCGGCCAGGCGGGTATCCCCCACCCGATCGGGCGAATGGGCGTCCGAATCGATGAGAAAGCGGGCTTCCGTCTTGTCGATGACGTTCTGCCACTCCTCGTCCGTCAGATGCGTCTTTTTGGTGTTGATCTCGATATATGTGCCGTAGTCGGCGGCGCACTTTGCGACCTCCACGGCATCCGCAAAGCAGAGATAATTGACGTGCGCAATGATGTCCACGGGATTGTTTTTGATCGTGTTGATGTACGCCCTGGTCGTGCGGCGCACCAGACCTGCCGAAGGCTTTCGCTTGAGCTTGTCCGCGATGAAATTGCCGCCGAAATAATGCCACCAGGCAGCGAGATCCTCGTAGGCGACAAAGACGTGCTTGCCGGCGATGAACAAATCGAAATCGGCATAATCGGAGGGGAGCATGTCCGTCTTTCCGCTCTCTCCCAAAATGTTCGCCTCCATGCCGCACAACACCTCTCCCCCCGTCTTTTCGGCGGCGGCGCGGCAATCGGCAATGAGCGAAGGCATCTTTTTCCTTTGGATGCCGAAGGCGAGATGGGCAAAGCCGTGGTCGGTGATGCCGAGCTGCTGCAATCCCTTTTCCTTGGCCTGCAATGCGTTTTCCGGCACCGTCCCCTTCCCGTGGGAATAGGGCGTGTGCGTATGATAATCGGACGTAAGAATCATTTGTTTCTCCTTTCCCGCCCCCGCAAAACCGAGGGGCGGGACATGAACGCGCGGAGGCATGCCCGCGTCGGACAGGTCTTTGACGGCTAAAATCGATCCATATATCGTATCTCTTCTTCCAGCGTCACGCCCGTATGCGCCGCGACCCGTTCTTTGACCTGTTCGATCAAGGCGCGGAAATCCCCGGCGGCGGCTCCGCCCGCATTGAGCAAAAAGTTGGCATGCCCTTCGCTGACGACGGCGCCGCCGACGCGCATACCTTTGCAACCGCTCCGCTCGATGAGTTCCCCCGCGGAAAGCCCGGGGGCGGGATTTTTGAACACACAGCCCATGCTCTTGCCCTTGGGCAGGCCCTGCCGCCTTTCGAGGGCGCGGGCGATATTGTCCGCCGCCTCTTTTTCCGTGCCCCTTTGCAGGCGCAGGCGCACCGAAAGGATAAAGCAGGGAACGCGCTGGAAAAGGCTTTCCTTGTAGGCAAAGCCGCACGCCTCCCTGCCGACGGTGCGGAGCTTGCCGCCCCGGGCAAAGGTGACGCTCTCGATAAGATCGCCGATGTGCCCCTCCCGCGTGCCCGCGTTCATGCACACGAGCCCGCCCACGCGCGCGGGGATCCCCGCCAGAAATTCCAATCCGACGAGCCCGCGGCGGCGGCAAAGTTCCAGAAGTTTCCCCGTGCCCACGCCGCATTCGGCGGTGACGCATTCCCCTTCCGCGCCGAGCCGGTCGAAATGGGAAGATGTGACCACCACGCCCGCGAACACGCCGTCGGGCGGCAGGACGTTGCTGCCCGCCCCGAGGGGAAAATAGCGGATGCCGCAGCGTTCGCAGAGGCGCAGGAGCGACAAAAGCTGCCCCGCCGAGCGGGGCGAAAAGGCGTCCGCCGTGCCGCCTACCCCGACGGTCGTATGCGCCGACAGGGAAAAATCCCGTTCAAAAGGGATGTCGGGCAGGAGTGCCGACAGCAAAAGTCCGTATTGACCCATGGTTTCCGTCTCCTTATCATTTTACCACAAATTCGTTTTCAATTCAATGTTTTGAGATAGGTTTTCAAAATTTTTATTTCTCCCGTGCGCAGCGCCTCCTCCCCGGCGGCGCGCACGGCGGCGAGTCCCGCCCCGTCGACGAACGCCGAAAGGGTATATTCCGCCGACGCCGCCGACAGCGGATACATGCCGATCCGGGAGAGCTCCGCCTGGGTCTCTTCGCTCAGAAGGCTGTCGACGAACGCCTCGCACAGCGCCGTCTTTTCCCCGTCGGAAGACGTTACGGCGATGTACTGATAGAGATCGTTGTAGGCGGTCAGCGGCAGGGCGTACACGTTTGCGCCCCGCGTCTGAAAGCGGCACACATCGCGCTGGGTGCCCAGCATATAACGATACTTGCCGTTCAAAAAATGCACATATGCCGATGTGGAATCTTCGCAGGCGACAGCGCCGGTGATGCCGTAAAACGCCGCCGCGGCCTGCGGCAGATTGTTTCCCCCGTCGGACAAAAGCAGGTTTTCGGCCGTCACTGCGGAAAAATCGTCCTCCAGCGAGAAGAGATAATAGCCCCCGCAGCACCAGGGGTAGGCATAGTACGCCCCGCCGATCTCGCCGCCGCCGAACCGGAGGGAGATCGCGCGGCAGACTTCCGCCGCGCCGTCCAGCCCGCAGGAAAAGGATAAAAGGTCGGGCACGTTTCCCGCTTCTATTGCTGCCGCCGCGCCCGCGGCGGTATAGGTGCGCACCATGACGTAAACGCCGCCGTTCTCCCGCTCAAAGCGCGCCGCGGCGCCGGAAAGGAAGGCGGCGCGCGACCCCCTGCCGCCCTCAAAAGAATCGATATGCCAAAGGCGCAGTATCTCCCTGTCTTCCGCCTGCGTCACCTCCCGTTCGGGCGGCGAAAGCCATACGTACAGCCCCGCCCCGACGAAGAGCAAGGCACAGATGAAGATGGAGAGAAAGCGCTTCATAGGTAGTTATTATATGTTCCGCGCCCGACAAATAGACCCCTTTCCCCGCAAGGCACAAAAAAGGACGACAGAATTTTTATCCGTCGTCCGTTTTTTATGTTTCATCGGGGGCATGCCCGAATAAAACGGGCCGTTCCCTGCCATGTTGCCCCTTTGGGGCAGAGCTCACTCCACGGAGAAGAGAATGTCGGAATACGTGGGCATGGGCCAGTACTCTTTGGCGGTATCTTTTTCCAGTCCGTCGGCGATCCCGCGCAGTTTTTCCATGACGGGCAGAATGCGGTACGCGCAGAACTTGGCGCACGCCTCGGCGAGCGTCAGCCCCTCCTCTTCCCGTACGGCGCCGTCGAGCTCGGACAGGGCGGCATACAGCCGCGCGTTGCCGGCGGAAAGTTTTCCGATCAGTTCCGTATCCGCCGAAATGTCCGCGCCGTACACCTTTTTGCCGTCGGCTATGCCGCACAGGTCGGCGATGTAGGCGTTGACCGCGGGATAGATCTGTTTCCTTGCCATGTTCACCATGGTCTTTGCCTCGATGGTGACCACCTTTTTATAGTTCTCCTGCATGATCTCCATGCGGGAAAGAACTTCCCTGTGCGTGAACACGCCGTGCCGCTCGAATACCTTGACATTCTTTTCCAATTTATAATAGGGCAGCGCCTCGGCGGTGTTCCTGAGGTTCAGAAGCCCGCGCCTGCCGGCCTCCTCCTCCCATTCGCTGGA
>CAZTND010000027.1:0-19379 GCA_964615285.1 uncultured Clostridia bacterium | reverse complement strand
GATACCTTTCGTCGCCGCATAGTTGCGAATATCCGACAAAGCGTCTGTCTGCGCCACGAACAGTTCTACCTCTTTCTCCGTCATGACGGTGTAGGCGCCCGCCTCGTCATACAACACCAGCGTACCGTCGGCAATATATTCTTCAGCTACAGCCGTACTGAACGTGCCGCCGGAGATAAAGCCGGTTACATTTTCGCTGGCAACTCCACCTTCAAAAATTCCGTCGGTTATGGAGATAGCAATATCTTCCGTAGCGCTTTCATTCATCAGGTCTTCTTCATATACGGCATAATAGCCTGTATATGTTCCGCCGATGATTGTCACTTCGATTTGCCAATCTGTACTGTGCTGCGAAATAGCTACCGCCGCGCCGCTAACGGATGTTCCGCTAGGATTTGCATAGGTACCAAATTCTTCGGTGCTGCCCGTGACGGTACTATTTATTATAGTGACGATACCGGCACGAATTTCAATGCCCGTTTGTCCGCCGGTAATGATGCTGTCCTCAATAATCATGGTACCGTGCTGCGGGTGGTAGATAGCCCAATATCTCTCACTTGTAACCGTACAGTTTATCAGCTCTATGTAAGTTTCAGCTAAAGACGAACTGCCGTTGCCGATTACGCCATATGTACCGCCTGTAATAGTGGTATCATTAGCAATAAATGTTGTGGCGTCCTTACCACTACTACTTTCGGTACTTATACCAAAAATAGTTACACCCGCCGTACCACCATATATTTCCGATTCATCGACTATTACTTTGGAGGGATAGACTGCTAAAGCATCCGAACTATTGATAACTATGCCGTATGTACCGCCTGTAATTTCAGTATCTTCAACAATAAACGTTGTAACACCTTCACCCGTACTACCATAGACGCCTACGCCATAGGAACCACCTTCTATTTTTGAATTGGTGACTTTTACTGTAGAGGAATAAGTTGATAATTGAGATTGAATTATTGAATTGATACGTATGCCGTATTCGTTGCCATAAATGTTAACATTATCAATCACCAGTTCAACGTTATCGGTTACCAATACAGCGTTAAAGATTGCAGATTCTATTGAACCGTTTTTAATGGTTACGGTTATTCCGGTATCAGCTGTATTGCTTATATCAAAAACATTACCTGTACGGGAAATAGTGTGCCCGTTCAAATCAATGGTTACGGACTTATTAACCTCAAGATATGAACCGGGGGTAATATCAGTAAGCACTATAATCGTATCGTCCTCGGAATCATAAGCATCTATTGCATCTTGTAAAGAAGTGTACTCCTGCACCCCCATCGAGGCAACGCTTCCGCTTTGCTCTTCCGCATATGTCGTTTGCACAGACGTCGAAAGCAATATTGCCGACGCCGCGCACAGTACAAACAACGCCGCGAACAAGATTGTAAAAATTGTTTTTTTCTCCACCCTTTGTGCCATTGCGCTTCTCCTTAAAATAGATTTTATCCGAAGAGCCTCAGTGTATAGTTATAGCTAAATACATTATAGCCCAGCACAACCGTCTTGTCAAGCGAAATTTGCCGCATAAAATAATTTTATAAAATTTTTTCGGAAACATGTCGTTTTTCAAAAAAATACGTCCCGAAAGTCGCTGCCAACTTTCGGAACGCGCCAACATGCCGATCAATTTTCCTCATCGTTCTCATTCTCATAACGCGTGCGAATGATCACGCGGATGCCCCCCTCTTCGGTCACCGCAAGGCTTTCTCCGATCGTATTCACGAGGTACAGCCCCCTGCCGTTCTCGGAATCGGCCGCGGGCAGGCAGGGGTTTTCGGGCGGACAGAAACGGGTGTCCGAACGGACTTCGACTTCGATCTTCCCGTCCACGATCCCGCAGAAAATGCGGGCATGCCCGGAAGTATGCCGCAAAACATTGCCCGCCAGCTCGCTGAGTACCAGACGGCTGTCGAAAATGCTCTCCTCGGCGACCTTCGATTCTTCCAGAAACTGACAGAAACGATTGAGCGCGGCGCGCAGCGCCTGCACGTCGCCCACTTCAAATTTCATGCTTTTTCACCTGCCTCTCATCTCTTCCAATAGCAACGGAAATACCCATTTTTTCGGGCATGGTAGGAACGGTTATGCCGTTCGTCGTACATTCCCCTTACGCGTCGGCGCGCAGACGGTCGCGCAGTTTTTGCAACACTTTCCGCTCCATGCGCGACACGAACATCTGCGAAACGTGCAATTTTTCAGCCGTGGATACCTGGGACAACCCCTGCCCGTAACGCAGGCGCAAAAGCTCCTTTTCGGTGTCCGAAAAACCCCGCATCGCGGAATACAGCGCTTCCTTGTCCTCAAACTTTTCAAAGGGGTTTTCGTCGGACGGGATGACGTCGTAGAGAGAACGATCGTCCTCTTCGGCGTTCGCCATGGCGTCCAAAGAAACCACGCCGCCCACTTCCATGGCGCGGAGGACGTCCTCTTCCTCCACCCCGAGGCTCTCGGCGATCTCGGCGGGCGTGGGGTTTTTGCCCGTCGTCCGCAAGAGCTCGTCCTGCTTTTTGCGCACGTCCGCATGCAATTTGGAAAGTTTGCGGGGCAGTTTGACGGTGCGGGACTTGTCGCGGAAATAATTTTTGATCTCGCCCGTCACGGTGGGCGTGATGAAAGTGGTGAACTGCATACCCATGTCCGGGTCGAACCGTTCCACCCCTTTCAGCAGCGCAAGGGACGCGACCTGATAAAGATCATCGTAATCGACGCCCCGCCCCACGAATTTTTTCGCCAGAATTTCCGCTATGTACAGATAATGCTCGGCGATCCGATTGCGGAGGGCAATGTCGCCCGTCCGCTTATATTCTGCAAACAGCTCATCTACCTGCGTTTTATCCATCATCGCACCGATCTTTTCATCAACCTGACGGCGGTCACGACGCCGTCCTCATCCTTACGGAAGGAAACGTCATCCACCAACGCGCCCAAAAGGGCATAGGAAATTTCATTTTCCAAGCCGCTGTCGTCCGTTTCGCCCGTGCGTTCGCCCCCCTGCAATTCGACAGCCAAACCGTCCGCAGAAAATTCGCAGCGCGCCGTCGCCTGCGCGCAGCCGTTGCGCTTGAAGAGCAGCAGCCCTTCCGTCACGCAGACTTTGAAATCCTCGCAGGCGTCCAGATCGAGCCCCGCCGCCGCGGCGAGCCCGCCGACCGTCAGGCGCACGGTGGTCAAAAGTTTACCGCTCTCCAACGAGAGCGAAAAATCAAAAAAGTTTTTCATGCTTCTATCTCCATGATCTTATCCAGCGCGCAGATGGTGAACAATTTCCGAATCTTGGGCTGGAGCCCGCTCAGGCGCATATTCTTCCCCGCCGAACGGATGTGCTTGAACAGTTTGACGAACACGCCCAGCGTGGTGCTGTCGATGAATTCAAGCCCGTCGCAGATGAAATGGACGTCGCGGGGGGAAAACTCGAACGCCGCGTTGACGGTCAGAAAAAATTCTTCCGCATTTCCCGAATCGATGTCCCCCGTGAGCGTTACGGCAAGTTCCTCCCCCTGCGCGGCTATTTTGACTTCCTTCATGAAACGATCCTCCTATCAATGTTTTCTTCGCCATCGAAATCCTGCCCGCAAACGGACACAGCTAAATCGAGCACATCTATATAATACCACATTTTCCGCCCTTTTCAAACGATTTTTGAGAAATTTTTGAAATATATAAGCTATCATTATATCTCTATACAACGGATGGATATGCTATATAAGCGTAACACGCCGCGAATGTTTGACATCGACGGAAAAAGCGGCTATAATATAAGAATAGAATTTTTACCGCCAGGAAGAAAAATAAAATGGAAAACAAGAACCGCTGCTTTGTCAAAGAACTCTCCCGCATTGCCGAAAAAAATACGATCGATCCCGCTCTGTACGACGTTTACGACGTCAAACGCGGCCTGCGCGACCGCAAAGGCGCGGGCGTTTTGTGCGGGCTGACCGAAGTCTCCGAAGTCAACGGTTCCAGGGTGATCGACGGCGTCAAGACCGAGATCGTGGGCGAACTCTTTTACCGCGGCGTGAACGTGCGCGACATCGTTGCCGACTGCGTCCGAGAAAACCGCTTCGGATTTGAAGAAACGGTATACCTGCTGCTCTTCGGTTCGCTGCCCTCTGCGGCGCAACTGAATCGGTTTTCCGCGCTTTTGGCAGACCTTAGGGGGCTGCCCCGGACATTCGTGCGGGACGTCATCATGAAGGCGCCCTCGGCGGACATCATGAACATGCTGGCGCGCTGCGTGCTCAACCTCTATTCCTTCGACGAATCGCCCGACGACCTCTCCATCGAAAACGTCCTGCGACAGTCCTTACAGCTCATTGCGCAGTTCCCCCTGCTCGCCGTATACAGCCACCGCGCCAGGCGGTACGACCAGGGATCTTCCCTCATCATCCACCAACCGGTCAAAGAATACTCCTGCGCGCAGAACCTTCTGCACATTCTGCGCCGCAACAACAAATTCACCGACCTGGAAGCCAAGGCACTGGACATCTGCCTGATCATCCACGCCGAGCACGGCGGCGGCAACAACTCTTCGTTCACCACGCACGTCGTCACTTCCTCGGGCACGGACACCTATTCCTCCGTGGCTGCCTCCCTTGGCTCGCTGAAGGGGCCCAAGCACGGCGGCGCCAACCTGAAAGTCACGCAGATGTTTGAGGACATCGAAGCGCACCTGGGCGAGAACCGGACGAAGGATTCGCTGAAAGATTACCTCAACAAGATCCTCCACAAGGAGGCCTTTGACAAGAGCGGGCTCATCTACGGTATGGGACACGCCGTGTACACGAAATCCGATCCCCGCTGCGAGATACTCAAGGACTTTGCGGGCCGACTGTCCGTCGAAAAGGGCATGGAGCGCAAATTCGAACTGTATAACAGCGTGGCGGAACTTGCCTCGCAGATGGTGCCCGAACTGCACAACAACCCCCGTTCGGTCAGCCCCAACGTAGACTTCTATTCGGGATTCGTCTACACCATGCTCGACCTGCCCAAGCCCCTCTACACGCCCATGTTTGCCGTCTCCCGCATTGCGGGCTGGTCGGCACACCGCCTGGAAGAGCTGACCAACGGCAACAAGATCATCCGCCCCGCCTACTATTGCGTGAAGCCCCGTCAGACCTTCGTGCCCCTGCGCGAACGGAAATGATCACCGCATAACGACAAAAACCTCCTTTCCCGGGAGGTTTTTTTGCTGTAAAAAGACAACAGTGCACGGCGTTGAAAGCCATTTTTACCCCTATTTTCTCTCTTTTCGGGGCATATCTTCAACAAAACGGGATAATTTATCTTAAAAAACGCAATATATTCCTGAAATAGAATGAAACTTATTTCCGTTTTATGACTGAACGCAGGAACGCAGCATATTCAGAAAGACTTCCGCCGGCTTGGAGAACACGGCGTATTTCTTCCATACGACGTCGAGATGCGTTTCGACCTTGGGAAAGAGCGGGCGGAAACAGAGATCGATGTCCCCCGAAGTGTTGATGAGTTTATCCAGGCACAGGGCATATCCCATCCTCTCCCGCACGAGCAGGGAGACATTGTAGCCAAGATTATACGTCGCGCGCAGGTCGAGCCTTTCCACTTCCGCCCCGAACCAATCGTATACGCGCCGTCCCTTGCTGAGGGACTGTTTGGAACAGAGCAGAGGCACCTGCCGCAAGTCCTCCAGGCGGACGTATTCCCGCTGCGCCAAAGGGCTGTCCTTGCGCATGAGTATGCCCCAGGTGTCCTGCAAGGGCAGGCGGAGAGAATGATAGTCGGAGACGTTGACGTAGTCCAGAAGGACGCCGAAATCGAGCAGCCCCTTGTCCAGCTTTTCGACGACGTCGCCGGCATCGCCGCTGAAAAAATTGAATTTGATGCCGGGATATTCGTCCTGCGCGGCTTTGGCGGCGTGCGCCACCGTCTGCACGGCATGACTCTCCCCGCAGCCGATGAACACCTCTCCGCGCACCTCTTCAAACGGGGCGGAAAGCGCCTCTTCCGTCTTTTCATACAGGGCAAGCAGTTCCTCCGCCCGCTTTTTCAGAAGCATGCCCGTATCCGTCAGCTGTATTTTTCGGTTGCCGCGGATAAAAAGCGGCCGCCCGACTTCTTTTTCAAGATTCTGCATCTGCTTGGACAAGCTCGGCTGGGTAATATACAGATATTCCGCCGCCTTCGTGATATTCTGCTCCTGCGCCACCGCCAGAAAATATCTCAGTTCCCTCAATTCCATGACAAACGTTCCTCCTTTTCGGATAGTATATCATAAAAAAGCATAACTGTCAACTATGAACAATCATGCAATATAGATATTTGACATATCCTTCTCTTTGGCTTATAATGAGAGGGCAGGGAGGTGAGAAAAATGAAGGCGAACGAAACCGTCATGCAGAACCTGCGGGACGCCGGCTGCGAAGAAAAACTGATTTGCGCCTTTGCCTCGTCGGGAGAGACGAACGACCATGAAGCGCAGCGGCGCCTGCTGAACGAATACCGCAAGCGCCTGCTGGATTCGATCCATACGGCGCACGATGAACTCAAGCGGCTGGAAAAAGAGCTTTGCTGTTTGGATTATCTTTTATATCAAATGCGCGGTTGCGAGTGCTCAAAGCAAAAGAAGTGAGTCCGGTCCGACAATCAATTTATTGCATTTACGTATTCACATCGATCGATTTTCCTTCCGGGCCCGAACGGAAACGGGCGAAGAAGGATTTCTTTTTTGCCCGGCCTATTGCCCGTCCGCCTTTTCCCCGCGCAGAGATCGAAAAAATCGGACGTTGTAGAGATAAGCAGGGTCCTCCGGCCTGTATTTCCCCGCCAAAACATTGTATTCCTCCGCCTTTTCCCGATCCCCCAGGCGAAAATAGCAGACACAGAGCTGCATGCAGGGAAAAAATCCGTAACAATCGGCGACAAAAAAACCGCCCGACTCCTCCGCATAGTCGCAGAGCAGGCAGGAACGGTAATAAAAGACAGCGCGGCGGTAGTCCCCTTCCTCAAAAAAAATGCCGCCGAGTTTATACAACAGTTCGGCGCGGGGGGACGAAAAAAGCGTTCCGTTCAGAAGCGTCCGTTTGGCCCTTTCCCGCTCCCCCAGGGCGAGATAACAGTCCGCAAGATGTTCGCTTGCGGAGATCTTGTTTTCCGTCCAGCCGTCGGAACGGGAAAGAAATCCTTCCAACCGTTCGGCGGCCTCCCGATATTCTTCATGGTAAAAAAGTTCGCGCGCAAAGTAAAATTCATCCCGCGCGGAAAAGATTTCCCCCGCCGCCCGCATCTTGCGGTAAATATTCAGATTGCGAAAATCGGACGCACCCATGCCCTTGTTTTTCTTGCAATGCGTGATGGTTATATCTTCATAAGAAACCTTACCGAAGGGCGCGATCGCCTCGTGCACCCGCCCTTGCCAGACGGCGTTTTCACAGTTGCGCACGATGCGTTCGCGGTAATAGGAGAGACCGCCCGAACGGTAGCGCAGCATGAAGGTATCGGCAGAAAAGAGGCGTTTTTTGAGCGCGATGATTTTTTCGATCTCCCCTTCTTCTATCACGTCGTCGGCATCCAGCCATAAAAGATAGTCCCCGTGCGCCTTGGAAAAGGCATAGTTGCGCGCGGCGGAAAAATCGTCCCGCCAGGCGAAAAAATGGACGTGCGGGGTGAAGGAACGGGCGATATTGACCGTTTCATCCGTCGAACCCGTGTCGACCACGACGATCTCGTCGGCAAATTTCCCCGCGCAGGCAAGGCAACGGGCAAGGACGGCTAGTTCGTTTTTGACGATGAGGCAGACGGAGAGAAGCGGACGTTTTTCCGGACAGACGTTTTCCATACCCACAGTATATGCGCGGAAAAGGCGGCGCGTGCCCCGCCGTTGCCGTCTGCGGCAGGTATTCCGCCGCCGTCCTCCGTTATCGTCATATTCACAATTTTAAGCCACATCGATATATTTCATCCGCATTTTCCGCTGCTGTTTTGTCTTTATATGTTTCCCGTCTCAAATTTGAAAAACTTTTATACTATATCCCGATTTTTGAAAAAAGTTCTTCGGGATTCGCGTAATCCGCAATGGTTTCATCCGCACCCCAAAGGCGGAGCTTCAATGCGTCGGACATGGAACAGACGCCGACGACCTTGCGGGCGGTAAATTTTTCCTTTTCCTCTTCGAGTGCGGCGGTCTCTTCGCGGGAAAGATCCCTGCCGAAAAAGCGGCGGAAGGTTTCCGCCGCGTTTCTGCCGTGAACGTACTCCTGAAATTCATCGTCCGCAACCGCCCGCCCGAGCCTCTCCGACAAAAAACATTTCCATGACTGCCGTTGAAACGTTTCGTCGAAGAACATGGTGCCGTTGAAATCGAAAAGAATGCCGTACATATCCTCTTCCCCCGTCTAAAAAAGAAGGGCACACCGCACTGAAACGCGGGCATGCCCCTTTTCTTTTACATTTCGGAGAGCAAATCGCGCAACACGGCGTCGATCTGCCTGATGTTGATGTTCTTGCCCTGCAACTGCTTTTTGACCAACCCGTAGAAGGACGTAACGGCGGAATCGCGCCCGTTCTTGAAATCGATGACCGCCTGCGGGCGTTCGGCGATCGCCCGGGCGCAATACTCTCGCAGTACGTCGTCGGACAATTCCTCCAGATCGGACGCCTTGATGTAGTCGGAGAGTTTTCCGCCCTCCTTTACCATCCTCTGCAGCGTCTTGCGCGCGACAGTGAAGTCCACCTTGTTCCCGTCCACATATTTGACGAGCTGCGCAAAGTCCTCGGGCGTGACGGAAATGTCGAAATTCTCCTTCTCCTCTTCCGTGCCCAAAATCGCGTAGATGGTGCCCGTGATGAGGGTCGCCGCCTTCTGCATGTTGCCGCCCAGGCGCACCGTTTCATCCAGAAAATCGGTGACGCGCTTGTATTTATAGAGGTCCTCCACGATCTGTTCGGAAATGCCGCTCGCAAGATAGCGTTTCTTCTTTTCCATGGGCAGCTCGGGCATGCCCTCCTTCACTTTCTCGATGTACATATCGGAAATATGGAAAGAGAGAATGTCGGGCTCGGGGAAATAGCGGTAGTCCTGTGCGTCCTCTTTGCGGCGCATGAGCGCGGTCGTAGAAGTCTCTTCGTCGTAGCGCAGGGTGTCCTGCGTGACCTTTTCGCCGCTGTCCAAAAGGTCTGCCTGCCGCTCGTACTCGTATTGGAGCGCCTTGAGCACGAAATTCATGGAATTCATGTTCTTGATCTCGGCGCGCGTGCCGTATTCCTTCTGTCCCCAAGGGCGCAGAGAGACGTTGACGTCACAGCGCATGGAACCTTCCTGCATCTTGCAGTCGGAAACGCCGATACAGCGCATCAATATCTGCAACTTGGTCATGTACTCCTTCGCCTCTTCGGGGGAAGAGATGTCCGGCTCGGAGACGATTTCAATGAGCGGCACGCCGCCGCGGTTGTAGTCGATGTACGTCGAACCGTTTTCATGCACAAGCTTCCCCGCATCCTCCTCGATGTGGATATGGTGCAGGCGGATGCGCTTGCCGCTGTCGAGCTCCACATACCCGCCCACGCTGATCGGCATATCGGACTGAGAGATCTGGTACGCCTTGGGCAGATCGGGATAGACATAGTTTTTGCGGTCCATGCGGCAGAGGTTGTTGATCCTGCCGTGCGTGGCAAGCCCCGCGCGGACGGCATATGCCACCACTTGTTTATTCAAGAGGGGCAAGGTGCCGGGCATGCCCGTGCAGACAGGGCAGCAGTGCGTGTTGGGCGCGCCGCCGAACGCCGTCGTGCAGGAGCAGAATATTTTGGTCTTCGTGGAGAGTTCGACGTGCGTTTCCAGCCCCACGACCATTTCGTATTTGCGCTGTTCGCTCATAACTGCACCCCTCCTTCCGGTTCGGACACGCCGCTGTCGCCGTTCTGTTCAAAGAAATAGGCGGCGTTCAGAATGTCAGCCTCGCCGAATTTTCTGCCGATGAACTGCATGCCGACGGGCATGCCCGCTTTGTCCGTGCCGCAGGGAATGCTGACGGACGGCACGCCCGCGATGTTGACGGGCACGGTGCAGACGTCGGAGAGATAGGTTTCGATCATGTTGTTCCCCGAATAATGCAGGGGGAACGCCGTGTTGGGCGCGGTGGGCGCGAGCATGACGTCACACTTTTCAAACGCTCCGTTGAACGCGCCGACGATGCGGGCGCGCAGCTGCCGCGCCTTTTTATAGTACGCGTCGTAATAGCCGGAGCTTAAAACGTAAGAGCCGAGCATGATGCGGCGTTTGACTTCCCTGCCGAAGGCTTCCGAACGCACCGTGACGATCATGTCGTCCACCGTGGTATATTTTTTTGCCTGATAGCCGTAGCGGATGCCGTCGTACCGCCCGAGGTTGGAGGAAGCCTCCGCGCAGGCGATGATGTAATAGACGGGCAAAGCCAGCTTCAATTCCGGCAGCGAGAAGCGCACGATCTCGGCGCCGTTCTCCTCAAAGAAGCGCAGCGCGCGTTCGATGGGCTGCCGTATCTCATCCTTGATCCCCTCGAAATATTCTTCCGCCACGCCGATGCGAAGCCCCTTCACATCCTTTCCGATTTGGGGCGTTACCGCGGGCATGGATACCCTTTCCGATGTATTATCCCTTTCATCGTGCCCGCAAATGGCGTCGAACACGATGGCGGCGTCTTTGACCAAAGCAGTCAAAGGCCCGATCTGATCGAGAGAAGAGCCGTAAGCGATGAGGCCGTAGCGGGACACCGCGCCGTAGGTGGGCTTGAGCCCCACGATGCCGCAGAACGCCGCCGGCTGGCGGATGGAACCGCCCGTGTCCGAGCCGAGAGCATACGCCGCCAGCCCCGCACAAACGGCTGCCGCGCCGCCGCCCGAACTGCCGCCGGGCACGCGGGAAGTGTCGCGCGGATTGAGCGCCGCACCGTAACAGGAGGTCTCGCAGGTCGAGCCCATGGCAAATTCGTCCATGTTGGTCTTGCCGAGGAGCACCGCCCCTTCCGCCTGCAGTTTTTCCCAGACGGTCGCATCGTAGAAGGGTTTGTAATTTTCGAGGATCTTCGAGCAGCAGGTCGTCTCCAGCCCCTTGGTGCTGATGTTGTCCTTCAAGGTCATGGGAATGCCGCAAAGGAGGGGGGCATGCCCCGCTTTTAGCCGCTTGTCCGCCTCTTCCGCCTGCAAGAGCGCCGTTTCAAAGGTGGCATGCACATAGGCGTTGAGGACGGGATTGGATCTTTCGATCTCCGCGATGTATTTTTTTGTCAGTTCCACAGAGGATATTTCCCCCGCGCGGAGCAGCGCGGAGAGACGGGATATTCTTTCTTTCATTTCGTACAGTTCCTCCGCACCACAAAAAAGCCGTTGCTGTTTTCGGCGTTGGAGAGGATCTCCTCGTTCGGATAAGAGGGCCGCACGACGTCCTCGCGCAGTTCGTCCATCTCCAGGACGCGTTCGCCCTCCGGTTCGGCGGTGAGTTCCCCCACGTTGCGGTTGATGGTGTCGGCAAAATCGATGATCTCCGCCATCTCCTGCGTAAAGCGGTCCAGCTCCTCTTCGGTGAAGCGAAGTTTGGACAGTTTTGCCAATTTTTCCACTTCCTGTTTTGTGATCATATCATCGTTACCTTATTTTGATGTGCGCCTCCCGGAGCTGCTGTTCGGTGACGGCGTTCGGCGCGCCGAGCAGGAGGTCCTGTGCGTTGCTGTTCATGGGGAAGGCGATGACCTCGCGGATGTTCTCCTCCCCGCGCAAGAGCATGATCATGCGGTCGATGCCGGGCGCCATGCCCGCGTGCGGCGGCGCGCCGTAATGGAACGCATTGTAGAGCGAAGAAAATTTCGCCTTTAACACCTCTTCGTCATAGCCGGCGATCTCGAACGCCCTGACCATGATCTCGGGGTCGTGGTTGCGGACCGCACCCGAGGAGAGTTCGACGCCGTTGCACACGATGTCGTACTGATAGGCGAGAATATCCAGCGGATCCTTTTCGTTGAGAGCTTTGAGCCCCCCCTGCGGCATGGAGAACGGGTTGTGCGTGAAGCCGATCTTGCCCGTCTCCTCGTCCGTCTCATACATGGGGAAATCGTTGACGAAACAGAAGCGGAAGGCGTTCTTTTCAAAGAGATCGAGGCGGCGCGCCAACTCGTTGCGGACCTTGCCCGCCGCGTCCGTCGCCTTCTTTTTTTCGTCGGCGATGAAGAAGATGACGTCCCCGATCTCCAGCCCCGCGATCCTGCGCAGCTCGGGTTTCAGTTCTTCGGGGATAAATTTATCGATGGGGCCGAGATATTTATAATCTTCCGCGACCTTGAAGTAGCCGAGCCCGCCCAGCCCGAGGACCTTTTTGGCATAGTCGTCCTCCAGGGCGTGGAAGAACTGGTTGGGCTTGTTTGCGATGCCCGGCACGCGGATGGCCTTGACCGTGCGGTTTTTGAACGCGCCGAAGTTGCACTTGGAAAAGAAGTCGCTCACGTCCACGATGCGCAGGGGGTTGCGCAGGTCGGGTTTGTCCGTGCCGAACTGCTCCATGGCATCCTTGTAGGAGATGACGGGATAGGGCGCCTTTGTGACAGCGCTGCCTGCGGGGGCAAACTTTTCGAACACGGCGGAGAGCACTTCCTGTCCGACTTCGAACACGTCCTCCTGCGTGGCAAAAGCCATCTCGAAATCGAGCTGATAGAACTCGCCGGGCGAACGGTCGGCGCGGGCGTCCTCGTCGCGGAAACAGGGCGCGATCTGGAAATATTTATCGAATCCCGAAACCATGAGCAGCTGCTTATAGATCTGCGGCGCCTGCGGCAGGGCGTAGAAAAGCCCCTTGTGCTTGCGGCTGGGCACGATGTAGTCCCGCGCGCCTTCGGGCGACGACGCCGAAAGAATGGGCGTCTGTATCTCCGCGAACCCGAGTTCGTTCATCTTTTGGCGGATGAAATGGAGCACCTTGCCGCGAAACAGGATGTTTTCGTGCACCTTGGGGTTGCGCAGGTCGAGGAATCTGTACCGAAGGCGCAGATCCTCCTTGGTCTCGCGGGAAGTTGCGATTTCGAAGGGGACGGTTTCGGTGATTTTGCCGAGAACGTTCACTTCCTTGGCGTTCAGTTCGATCGTGCCCGTGGCGATCTTAGGGTTGTACGTCTCCTCGTCCCGATGTTCGATGATTCCGGAAACGGAGATACACGTCTCCTTGACGATTCCTTTCAAAAGCGCCGCGTCGTGCAGGACGACCTGCATGACGCCGTATTGATCGCGCAGGTCGAGAAAAGAAACGCCGCCGTGATCGCGGATATTTTCCACCCAGCCCGCCATTCTGACGGTCTTGCCCACATCGCTTTCGCCGACTTGCGAAGCGGTATGCGTACGATATACAGTGCTCGGCATAGTTTTGATTTGCTCCTTTTGAAAAGAGGGTGCGCCACACCCCCTTTTTGTAAAATTTTCCATATAATAGAATACCCTATTTTGCCGAATAAGTCAATTAAAATCGGAGCTTTTGCCGATATTCTTTTGCCTGCCCACCGGGCGCCGAAGGACAAACCTGCCTTCCGCCGGAAATTTTCGAGCTTCACGGGCCGAAGAGCGGTGCCCCTCTGCGGGCGCCGCTCCCCAAAACGGATATGTGTGAAACATTGAAATCGAGAATGCGTTTACTGCCGCGCCCCGCGGAGGTTCCATTCCCCGCTCTGTTCCTGCAACGCCGCCATGCGGGCGTACAACCCGCCCTTTTCTTTCAGCGCCGCGGGCGAACCCTGCTCGGCGACGACGCCGTCCTTCAACAAAACCAATTTGTCCGCGCCTTCCACCGTGCGCATGCGGTGCGCGATGATGAGCACCGTTTTGTCCTTCACCAGCCGCGAAACGGCCTCCTGCACCCTGGTCTCGTTCTCGGCGTCGAGGGACGCCGTCGCCTCGTCGAGCAGAATGACGGGCGCGTCTTTCAGGAGAGCGCGGGCGATGGAGATGCGCTGGCGTTCGCCGCCCGAGAGCATGGATCCGTTTTCGCCGATGTATGTATGGTATCCGTCGGGCAGTTTTTGCACGAACTCGTCGCACTGCGCCTCCCGCGCGGCGCGCAGCACCTCTTCGTCCGTCGCGCCCCGCCTGCCGAGGCGGATGTTCTCCATGACCGTGTTATTGAAGAGGGTGACGTCCTGGAACACGATGGAATAGGCGGAGAGCAGTTTTTCGGGATCGACGGTCTTGACGTCCGTGCCGCCCAGCGTGATGGTGCCCTTGTCGGCGTCCCAGAAGCGCGCGGCGAGCTTTGCCGCCGTCGATTTGCCGCCGCCCGAAGGGCCGATGAGCGCGGTGACTTCCCCCTGCTTTGCCGTGAAGGACACGTCCTGCAGAACCGTTTCGCCGTCGTTGTACGAAAAACCGACACGATCGAATACGATGTCATATCCCGCTGTTTTCAGATCGTCTTTGCCGGGCTGCACGGGACACTCCTCTATCTCGCGCATTCTGTCCACATTGATCTGCGTGGATAGGACGGCGGCGAGATTCTGCAACGCGGAGTTGAGCGGATCGTAGAGCCGGGACACGGCGAGCAGGTACATGAAGAAAGTCATGAGCGATAGCTCGTTCTGCACGAGCAGTATGCCCCCGACGAGCGCGACCGTGGCAATGCCGAACTTCAGAAGCATGCCCGCCGGCATCACAAAGAGCGCCATGCCCAGCTCGCTCTTGATCATTCTGCTTTCGGCGCGGTCTATCTTTTCATCCAGCCCCGCCATGTACTGCCCTTCGGCGTTGTTGGAACGGAGATCGCGCACCGCTTCGATGCCCTCCTGTATGCCGTCCGCCACCGCCAGCGACGCCTCGGTCTGCCGGCGCTTGAAATAATTCTGCACTTTTTTGGAGAAAAATACGACGGCGAGGGCGACGGGGAGCACCCACAGCGCCGCCAGCGCCATGCGCCAGTCGAAACAGAACAGCCCCGCGGCGACGAGACAGGTGGAGATCATTGCGCCGAACAGTTCGGGGATCCAATGGGAAAACGCCGTTTCCAGCGTGGCGCAGTCCCCCATGAGCGTGTTGGTCAGGTCGGACAGATCCTTTTGTCCGAAGAAGGAGAGCGGAAGTTTGCGGAGCTTTTCCGCCAGGCTGACCCGCCGCACGGCGCTCTCCTTGTAGGTCGCAAAATAGGTGGCGTTGTACTGCCAGAAATAAGTGACTGCGATCAGTGCGAGAATGACGGCGATGCCGACGCCGAAGATCCAATAGTGCAGGGCGGGTATGTCCCCCTTCAACAGATCGTCCGTCAGGACGAAAAGCAGCCACACGGGGAGCATGAGCACGAGATTGGACACCGCGCAGGCGACGGTCGCCCGGATGAGATCTTTCGCGCCCTGCCTTGACAGGGCGTACCGTTTCATGATTTTTTCGATCATACGTTGCCTCCTACTTTCCAGCGCACGGACGTGCGGTAATCGTTCCACATGGCGGCGTACAGCCCGCCCTTTCCGACCAATTCGTCGTGTCTGCCGCTCTCTTCGATCCGCCCCTCTTTCAGGACAAAGATCGTATCGGCGTTCCGGACGGTGGTCAGGCGATGCGCGATCATGATGACCGTCTTATCTTTGGCAAGTTCCTCGAACGCCCTCTGCATCATCGCCTCGTTTTCGGGGTCGGCGAACGCCGTGGCTTCGTCGAGCACGACGACGGGCGCGTCCTTCAGCATGGCGCGGGCGACGGCGACGCGCTGCTGTTCCCCGCCCGAGAGGTATACCCCCTTGATCCCGATCACGGTATGGATTCCCTGCGGCAGTTTTGCAATAATATCGCCGCACTGCGCGCGGCGCAGCGCCTCCAGAACCTCCGCTTCGGATGCCTGCGGGCGGGCGAGGCGCACATTCTCCAGAATGCTCGTCTTCAAGAGGCGGCTGTCCTGAAAGACATACGCCACGCGGCGCATGAGCTCGTCTTTGGGAATATCCTTCACGTTGACGCCGCCCACGAGCACGCTGCCGCCCTGCACGTCCCAGAAACGGGAGATGAGCCCGGCGACCGTCGTTTTGCCGCCGCCCGAAGGTCCGACAAACGCCGCCGTCGTCCCCGCACGCACGCGGAAAGTCACCCCCTTCAGCGCGTCCTCCGCCGCATTCGCATAGCGGAACGTCACGTTCTCGAACGCCACGGACCCGTCGTGCGGAAATTTTTCCGTCCCCGCCGCCGGTTCGGGCAGCGGTTCTCTGTCGAGAATGGAATGGATGCGCTGCAACGCGTCGGACACGATCATGCCGTTCTCGCTCATGAACATGATCTTCGTCAGCGTGACCGAAATGCCGGGCGTGAATAGGATATAGAAGATCAGATTGAGCACGAACGTCCCGTCTGTGCCCCCCGAAAACGCCACCATGCCCGCCGCCGCAAGGAGGGCGAACACGCTGTTGATGACCGTGACGTACACCGTCATGGGGGCGCGCAGCTGTCTGGTGTAGGCGAGCACCCAGGTGTTGTAGCGGTCGATGGAATCCTTGAACCGCCGGAAGGAAAAGACGGTCTGCCCGAAGGTCTTGACGACGGGAATGCCGCGGACGTATTCCACCGCCTCGTTGTTCATGTCCTCGAGCGCGCCCTGGTACTGTTTCATTTTTTCCGCCATCCCCCTGCCCGTCATCTTCGCCATGATGCCGAACGCGACCAGCGCGGGCACAAGGCTCAAAAGCCCCAGCCGCCAGTCGAAAAAGAAGAGGATGACCAGCATGCCGAGGGGCGTGGCGATCGCCCCCGCAAAATCGGGCAATTGATGCGCAAGATACGTTTCGGTCGCCGCGCTCGATTCGTTGACGATGCGGCGCACCCTGCCGCTGCCCGCCTCGCCGACAAACCCCAACGGCAGCTGCGCGATGTGCCGCATGGTTCGTTTGCGGATGTTGCCCGCAATGCGGAAGGCGGAGAGATGGGAACACATCAGCGCGCCGAAGTACACCGCCATGGAGAGAAGGGCGAAGAGCACCGCCATCCAACCATTGGTCACGATGCCTTCCGCCCGTGAAAAGTCGGGGGCGACGGCAAGCACCTCGCGCAAAATCAGCCATATGCAGAGGAATGGCACGAGCGCGAGCAGCGCGCTGGCCGCCGAAAGCACCCACGAAGCATATGTAAGGTATTTGTGCCGCCCCGCATAATCCATCAGTTCGGCAAGGTTACCCCTTTTCTTGACCGCATCCGCCATCACGCAGCCCTCCTTTTGTCCTTGTTTTCATGTTTGGTTCGCATAAGCTAACCCTCCGTTAAAAAAATAATTTTTATTCTCTCCGCAGCCTTCTCCGCCCGTCGGCGGAAAGCGCCCGTCCCGCCCGATACGGCGCGGCAAAACGCGTCTCTTTTTTGGCTCCCATCCGGACATGCCCCTTTTCTTTTCATCGGTTAGCATATGCTTACCGATCGGCAAAAAAATCAAAGCCCCAGCAATTTGTCCCAGCCGGCGTTGAAAAAGATCTGCAGCTGTTTGATGTAGACGCGGGCGTCCTCTTTGGGCATGTCGTGGGCGACGGCTTCAAACATGCCGTTGAAGAGCGCGCTGGCGAGCATGTGATTGAGGTCGGCGCGGATATTTTCGGTATGCACGCCCAGACCGTGCAGCACGCCGATAAAACGGGCGGTGTTTTCCGTTTCGATGTCGATCATCTTATCGATATAATACTCGTATCCGGAACCCGCGCTCTTGCAGACGATCAGTTTGAACGCGTCGAAGTGTTCGTAGATGATGTCCACCATGCGGTCGACCTTTTCATCGACATAGGAATGCATTTCCGCCTTCTGCCTGGCGGGCGGCAAGGCGGCAAAGTCGTTTTGCGCCTGCAAAAAGCAGTCGTACAGCAGCCCGGCCCCCTCCTCCGCCAGCGCGCGGAAGAGGGCGCTCTTGTCGGCAAAACGGCTGTATATCATACCCGTCGTGTACCCCGCCTTTTCGGCGATCGCACGGATGGAAGCCTCCGCAAAGCCCTTTTCCAGAAATTCTTCTTTGGCGCATTCCAGAATTTTTTCCGCCGCCAGGTCGTCCTTTCTGCGCATCGCACCCCCCTCTTTTAATAACGATATTATTATAACGCCGTTATGATATACTTGTCAAGCGTTTGAAAGAGGAAAAAAGAAAATATTCAGATCTCCGCCTGCACGGGGACGCAGAGGCCGCCCACCTCCTCTTCGATGCCGCGGGCGATCTCGCCGGGCAGTTCGGTGCCCACGCGGGCGCAGCCGAGGGCGAGCATGCTGCGGAAGGATTCCGCGGTCTCCACGCCCCAGACTTTGATCTCGCATTTCTTTTTAAGTTTCTGCTGCAGGAGAAGGACGAGGTCCTCCTCGGCACGCACGCAGAGATATTTGGCCCCCGCCTCTGCCGCGAGCTGCGCGGCGCGCAAAAATTTATCCTGCGGCAAGAGGTAGGCGTCCAGCCCGACCTTGACGGCATGGCCGCGGGCGCGGCGCACGACCTTGCGGACTTCGCGGCGGAAATAGGCATAATTTCCGTTCACGACCGCCGAGACCGAGGGAAAGAACTCCAGCTCTTCCGCCCCCGCGCGCAGCAGCGTCTTTTCTTCGTAGAGCTTGGTCTTTAAGGTGCTTTCGCTGTTGCCGCCCACCACGCCGCACACCGCCACGCCGCTGTCCTTGAGGAGCGAGCGGCAGACCCTGACATAGACGGGCTGCACGCTGACGCAGGCGGACGCAAGGCGCTTTGCCTGCTCGCACAGGCTGCGGATCTCCGAGAGGGAGGCGTCCTTTCTGAGGAGCGTGGGTTCCAGCCCGCGCAGCCTGCCGCGAAGTTCCAGCACCTTTTTCCTGCGTTTGAATTCCTCAAAATCCGCCGCTTCTTCGGGCGGGATGGCAATGCTTTCCGGCTGTTCCATAAAACCCCTCCTGAAAATTGTTTTTTGCCATCAAACGGCTTTTTATTCCCGAATCCCCTATTTTATGACAGTACAAATATTGTATAGTATATGTGCTATGAATGAATTCTTTTTTTTATCCGCCGATCTGCTGAGCGCGACGCAGGCGTGGGGCGGCGTCGCTTCCTTTTTCCTCCTCATCTTCAGTTTTGTCGTCGTGCACGCCGTCAAACTCTCCTCCAAGGGATACCTCCTGTACAAACAGGAGGAAAAGAAGAGGACGGACGAAACGCCCGCCGAAAAAAAGCCCGAACAAAAACCGCAACCCGCAGAAGCCAAAAAACAAGGACCGCCGGAAACCCCCGCGCCCGTCTATTATCTGGTAGAGAAAAAACGGGTGCGCAAAAAGCCCGCCGAATATGCCGAACCGCAGCGCATCCGCTTTGAAAACGATGATCGCTGAAGAGCGCCGGACATCTTTCGTTTTACCGTTTATTCCGGGCATGCCCCGCTCGTTTTATCCCTTGAAATACCATGCCGCCCTGCCGGAAA
>CAZTND010000026.1:0-19859 GCA_964615285.1 uncultured Clostridia bacterium | reverse complement strand
GCGATTTGCTGACCGAGGGCGAAATTCCATTCGCCCGAGAAAAAGCCCCTTAATAATAAGTGAACTCACAAAGCAAGGCTTTGCCTTGCGCTATGTATCGCCAATGGCGACGGGCATGGTTTGCGCCGCGGTTCGTCCGCGGCGCCTGCCTTTCCGTCGGTCGGTTATTTCTCTTCTGCTTTGGAAACGGGCGGCTCGCCCTTATCCGCTTCCTGCGGGGCGACGATCTTGGGGAGTTTCAGCCCCGCCATTTTATACACGTCATCGAGGGCGGGAAGGCTCTTCAACAGCCCTGACAGAAATCCCGCCGTGGCGGTCTTGCCGTCCTGCCCCGCACCCTGATCCCAGACGGTGACCTTGTCGATTTTGATGTTTTCGATGGCCTTGACCTGTTCGGCGACGAGCGTTTCGAGTTTGTTGGCGATGATGAGCTGCACGGCCTCTTCGGACGTGCCCGCCGCCTTGACCAACGCATCCATACCTTCCGCCTGGCGGGCGAGGATCTCCTGCTGGCCGCGCGCTTCGGCGTCCATTCTGGCAAAGATGGCGTCCGCCTCGCCCTTGGCTTTGCGGCGGACCATTTCGGCTTCGGCCTCTGCCTGGATCTCCACTTTGCGCTTTTCGATCTCGGCGGCGACGATGATGTCCGCCTCGCGGGTCGCCTGTTCCTTGGCGGCACGGGAAACTTCGGCGTCCTTTTCCGCCTGATAGGATTCTTCAAGTGCCTTTGCCGCCTGCACCTTTTCGGCGGTGACGGCAAGTTTTAAGGCTTCCGCCTCCTTTTCGCGGAGGAGCGCCTGTGCCTGCGCGATTTCGGCTTTCGCCTTGTTCTCGCCCGCGACGGCGGCGCTTTCGGCCTCCGCCACGCGGATGCGCTCTTCCATCTTGGCGTTTGCCTGGCCGATGGAACCCTTCTTATCCTCCTCGGCGACGGAGATGCGCGCGTCGTTGATGGCCTTTGCCGCCGCCTCTTTGCCGAGTGCGATGATGTAGCCCGATTCGTCCGAGATGTCCGTGACGTTGACGTTGATGAGCCGCAGCCCTATCTTTTTGAGTTCACCCTCGACGTTGCGGGAAATGGCGTCCAGAAACTTGTCGCGGTCGGTGTTGATCTCTTCGATGTTCATCGTGGCGATGACGAGGCGGAGCTGCCCGAAAATGATGTCCTTCGCCAAATCGGAAATCTGCGTCAAAGACAGCCCCAACAGGCGTTCCGCCGCGTTGGGCATGATGTCCGGTTCGGTGGAGATGCCCACGGTGAAGATGGAAGGGACGTCGATGCGGATGTTCTGTTTGGACAGCGCGCTCTTCAGATCCACCGAAATGGAGAGAGGCGTCAGGTCCATGTATGTGCATTTCTGGAAGAACGGCCAGACGAACTGCGCGCCGCCGTGCGTGCACTTGGCGCCGCGGGGCGTTCCGTCCGGATTTTTGCCGATGAGCGCGCCCTGTACGACCATGATCTTGTCGGGCGGGCAGATCTTATAGCGGGTGAACAGGGTCAGCACGATGAGCACGACGATGAGCACGACCGCGACGATGACGCCGATGAGTACGCCGTCCACCGGCGCGAGAAGCAAATGCAACATTTTCTTATTCTCCTTATTTCTGTATTTTCTTCACGACGGCGGTACCGTCGGAAAATTCTTCGATGACGACCTTTTCGTCCACGGAAAGTTTTTCCGGTTCGTCGGTGACGGCGTCAAATTCCATAAACTGCCCCTGCGCCGTCAAGGTCACTTTGCCCCTGCCCGTGCGGGAGGGCTGTATGGAGACGTAGACCGTGGCGGTCTTGCCGACAATATTTTCCTTCTGCAGGTTGCCCGACGTCTGCAATTTATACATCCCCTTCATGGCGAAGGCGATGCCGACCATTGCCGCCGCGCCGCTTAAAAACGCGGGAAACACCGACGCCCACACATAGTCCTCGGGAAAGGTGAGGCTGCACAGAAGTCCCACCCAGCCGCCGAGGGTGAAAAAGGCGGTCATGCCCTTGACGGTGAAGATGCTGACGCCCGTATCCCCGTCGATGCCGCTGTCCGGAAACCCGTCCCCGTCCAGATCGAAATCGGCGTCCGCCCCGCCCCCGAAGGAGAAGAGCATGAGCACGATAAACACGACGAGCACCACGCTCGCCACGACGGCGATCCAAAAATAAACCTGACTCCAAACACTCAGAGATTGCAGCCATTCCCACATAAAAAAATCCTCCTCATTGTTCCGTAAAATTTTGGCATGGTTGCCCTACGATCGACCAATGATAAAAATATTTTTTACATATTCCCATTCATACAAAAAATATCTTTCTTCCCTTCTTCTGCGCGTATCGCACGGTGCTTGCGGCACCGCCCCGCTCGCGGCTGCAATACGCCACCAGATATGCCGCCCTGTCCACCATATAGCGGTTGCGGCGGTGCATGCACCCCGCGTCGTAACGGGGGGAAAGGACGATCTTTTCGTCGCAGCGGGAAAGCAGTTTTTCGTATCGTTCCCGCTGCGCCGCATTGAAACGGGCAGGTTGTTCGGGACAGGGTACACACGCGACGACGCGGACATGCTCCCCTTTATCCCGCATGTCGCAGAGCATTTCGCAGGCGACGGCGTCAAAGCCCAGCGCCATGCCGCAGTAAAACAGCTCCGCCCTTTCTTCGCCGATGAGTTTTTCCAATATCTCCCGCAGCCTTCCGACGGAAAAATCTTCTCCGATCTTTCGGTGTCCCGTCAGGGCGCAGGCGCGGAATATCTCCCCTTCCCCCGTTTCCGATTCTCCTTCAAAAAAAGTCAACTGTCTTTTCTCCATATTTTTACCACGCCCTGCCCTTTATAACGCGGGCATGCCCCGCATGTACGGGACACACCGCACTCACAGCGGGCATTTTCTCTCTTTGCCGCTGCCGCGCGGATAGCGCGCGGGCGTATGTCTTATTTTTTCGGTCAGAACAAGGCTCCTCTTTCCGTATCCTTCGGGCAGGTCATAGAAAAACACTTCTCCGATCTGTCCGCCCAGAATCTGCACGGCGTTCGCCGCCGCATCCGTTTCCCCGCCGTCGCCCCCCTTGTAGGCGACGAACCTGCCACCGACCCGCACAAAGGGCAGACAATATTCCGAAAGCGTGTTCATCGGCGCCACCGCGCGGGCACAGGCAACGTCGTATTTCTCCCGATATTTTTCCGTGCGGGAAAGATCTTCCGCCCGGGCATGGATCACCTGCATGCCCGAAAAACCGAGTTCCCGACAGACCGTTTCCAAAAAAACGCACTTCTTTCCCACGCTGTCCGTGAGGGTAAAGGAGAGATCGGGCCGCAGGATCTTCAAAACCACGGAGGGAAATCCCGCGCCCGACCCCACTTCCAGAACGTTTGCATTCCGCGGAAACAAAAATCCGCCCAACGCACTGTCCAGAAAGTGTTTATAGAGAACGTCCCGCTCCCCGGTGATGGCAGTCAGATTGTATTTTCGGTTATACTCGACGATGAGGCGGTAAAAACAGTCAAAAAATTCCTTTTTTTCTCCTGTTATCGCCTGCAAACAGATGTCCGCATACTCGGAAAAATTCATACCATTTGCATTATATCATATTCTTTCCGAAAAAGCAACCTTCTTTTTTCAATTGTCAGAATATTGCAAAAATTATCTTCTTTGTGACAAACACTTGATTTTCTCGTCCGTTTCGATTATAATATAGATACTACCCTTGTTCCGAAAAAATCCTTTGTTGTGGACAATGTTCACGCTGTGTAAACATTGTTGAAAATTTTGTGGACAACCCGGATTTTTTCCTTTCCGAATGCAAAAACGAAAAATTATTTATCCTTCGATTTTATAAATTTATCAACTTGTCAACAAATTATCCACAATTTTATCCACGGCAAAAAGAGCTGTTTTCCACGATCATAATCAAAAGCATTTCTCAAAAAATCTGTTGTTTATGCATCGTTTCACGGCGTATATTCACTGAAAAATAATAAAATTCCGCTCTTTTTATGCAAAGGACAAAAAACAATGAACATATCCACACACTCTATTATTACTATTATTACATTATATAAAAAAATAATAAATATATCATCGGAAAGGGGCGGCGCCGATTTCAATAAAAGAATAAAACAGAATTTGATTTTTCCATATTGAAAAATATGTTGAAAAAATAAAAAAAATATATAAGGTAAAAAAAAGGAAAATCCCGCCGCGGCGGGGAAAACCGGTGCAAGGAGATAGCTGAAACATGAAATTTGTATGCGAAGGGCTGGATCTTTCCGAAGCCCTGTTGAAGGTGAGCAAGGCATGCGCCTCCAAGACCACGGTGGCGGTGTTGGAATGCGTGAAAGTCAGCGCGTATAACGACGCTCTGACCCTTTTGGCGAGCGACGGAGAACTTTCCATTGAAAAGACGATCAAAGCGGACGTGCTGGAAGAGGGAGATATTTGTGTGCCCGGCAAGACTTTTACCGATTTTATCAATAAATTGGTGGGGACGAGCGTCAGTTTTCGGACCAAAGAGAGCGGATTGGAAATCACTTACGGGGAAAATACCACCTCTCTGCAGGTACTGCCCGCCGACGATTTTCCTGTCATCGACAGGAATATCGGCGAAAATCATTTCGTCATTCAGAACAAAGTGTTCAAGGAGATCATCGCCCGCACGGTGTTCTGCTGCGCGCAGGACGACAGCCGCCCCATTCTGAAGGGCTGCCTTTTGGAGATAGAAAAAGGCGAAGTGACGGCGACGGCGCTGGACGGATTCCGGATGGCGGTCGTGCAGGAAAAGACGGTCGCGGGCAGCGGCAAAATACGCATCGTCTGTCCCGCACGCACGCTGACGGAAATTTCCAAAATGATAGACAGCGACGACGGCGAACTGACCGTCTATGTGCAGAACGGCATGATGATGGTAAAAATCGACAATACCACGGTCATGTCCCGACTGTATCAGGGCGAATTCATCAATTATAAGGACATCACGCCGACGACGTTCGAAACCGAAGTGGAGGTCGGAAAGGCGGAACTGTGCGAAAGTCTGGACCGCGCGGGCATCCTCATCCGCGGGGACAGAAACAGCTTGGTCGTGTTTGACATCAAACAGGGCGGCATCCTCATCACTTCCAATTCGGAGATCGGCAACGTTTTGGAACATGTGCCCTGCGCGCTGAAGGGCAGAGAATTGCGCATAGCCATGAATTCCAAGTACATTCTGGAGAGCGCAAAGGCGGCGAACGGAGAAAAACTGCACATCGGCTTCAATTCCCCCATTTCTCCCTTTGTGCTGACGGCGGCGGAACCGGACGGCAGCCTGTATCTCATTCTCCCCGTCAGGACCAACAACTGATCTTTTCGGCTGAATTTTTGTCCTTTCCGCGGCGGCGGAGGGAGGAAAAAAACCGTTTTTGGCTTTTACGCGTCAAAAATGCTTGACGGAGAAACTTATTTTCTTTATAATATAGCAAAAAACAGATAATATAAATACAGGAGTACAGAAAAATGAAGAGAACATACCAACCCAAAAAGAGAGCGCGCAAAAAGGTGCACGGCTTCCGCAAGAGAATGGCTTCCAACGCGGGAAGAAGGGTGCTGAAGAGAAGGAGAAACAAGGGCAGAGCCAAACTTTCCGCATAAAAACGGAATTGTTTCGGGTAAAGTCGCTTTGAGAAAACGAAGCGGCTTATTTGCTTTGGAAGGGCTCCCTTTCGTCTGCGGCCGTCCCCTCTTTTCTTTGCTGACGGCAGATTATTTTTTTCCGGTTTTTTTCATGAAGTACGTTCGGATCAAGAAGAATACAGAATTTCAGAAAATCTTTGCCAAGGGCAAGAGGGGTTTTTCCGCCCGTCTGACGCTGCTGTATCTTCCTTCCGACGAATTGAAGATGGGCGTCTGCGTGAGCAAAAAGCACGGCGACAGCGTGCGGCGCAACCGCGTCAAACGCATTTTGCGCGAAATTTTCCGTCTGCACATAGACCGGTTGCAGAGCGGTTACAGCTATGTATTGCTGCCGAAAGTGGCGGAAGAATACGATTACCGCACGCTGGAAAAGGATTTTCTGCGCATTCTGGAAAAACAGAAACTGACCAGAGAACTCCCGGAAAAACGGGAAGAGAAGGCATAAAACATGGACGCCCTGCGTGAAATCGCCGCGGCAAACGTGCGGTATATGCGGAAGCACTTCCTTCCGCCCCTGTTGAAGATGATCTGCATGCGCGCGATCGTTTTTTATCAGGACAATATTTCCCTGCACACCTGCCTGTATTATCCCACCTGTTCGCAATATACGTTGGAGAGCATCAACAACTACGGCGCGATCGTCGGGATATTGATGGGCAGCTGGCGCATTCTTCGGTGCAATCCGTTTTCCCGGGGCGGGTACGATCCCGTACCGGAAAAATTTTGGAAAATGAAATGGCTGAAATGAAATTGCCGCAGGCGATAACATGGGATTTTCAGGGGAATGTCGTCCCCGGATCCCATGTTACGCAAACATTTCGGTTTGCCCTACTTACGGAAGTTAAGGAAGAAAAGAGAGAATACGGGGAAAAATAGATAATGCATAAGGAAACAAATACATGATTACAAATCTTCTCGACGTCAGTTTACAGCTGTTCGAGGTCAACGGAGAGATCGCTTCCGGCTGGCTGTTTTTTCTGGAATCGTTCATCGGAATCATCATCGGCGCGGTGGGCATCACGGGATTGGGCATCATACTCTACTGCCTCATCCTGAAAGTGGTCATCCTCCCCCTCGATGTATGGCAGAAAGCGACCATGCGCAAGCAGTCCCTGAAGATGGAAAAGATGCGCGCGCAGCTTGAAAAATTACAGGCGCAGTATGCGAATACGCCCGAACTCTATCAGAAGAAGATGCAGGAAGTGTATAAGCAGAACAATTTCAATATGTTCGCTTCCTGTATCCCCGTGCTCGCCTCCCTGCTCATCCTCATTGCCGCGTTTCAGTCGCTGACGGGCTATTCCCAGCACATGAACCTTTCGCTGTATACGGGCATGGCGCAGGCATATGACGCCGCCATTCTGGAACACTGCGACGAGGACGCTTCGCGGGCGGAGTATGAAAACGACAATAATTATTATATCGTCGAAGGCGAAGGGGACGAGTACTACATCTATTATCTCGAACACAAGACGAGCGGTACAAAGGAATATCAGCTCAACACGGAAAAGCTCATGAACCTGGAAAGTTCTCTCGAAACGGAGGACGATTGCCTGGAGTATGTCCGCGACCTCGGCCGCGCCGCTGCGGCGACCTATTACGAGGAGAACGTCGAAGGATTTTTGTGGATCAAGAATATCTACTATCCGGACGTTGCCTGGGCAAACCCGCTGCAGGATTACAGCGACTTCTGCAACGCCATCACGCGCAGTATTGAATTGCCGGACGGCTCGGAAGTCACGATCCGGGAATTTATCAACGAAAACACCTATAACGAGATCACATACAATCTGAGCGACGCAAAGAGCGAACCCAACGGATACTTCGTGCTGGTCGTGCTGACGATCCTTGCAAACGTGGGATCGCAGCTGCTCGCCATGCGTTCGCAGAAAGCGCAGCGGGAACTGCAGACGGCGGACAAGTCTTCGCAGTCCATGCAGAAGGGGATGATGTTTCTGATGCCCGTTCTGTTCTGCGTGTTTGCGTTCATTTACAGCGCGGCATTCTCCCTGTACCTGATTACAAGCAGCTTGTTCTCCATCGTCAGCACGTTGGTCGTCAACCGGTTTATCGATTCGATGTTCAAACGGCGGGAGGCGCGGGAACAGGCGGCGCAGCCCAATTACGGCGGCAGAAAGGCTTTGACCCGCGACTGGGAACGCAATCGTTCCATCATGAACGGCGATAAGAAGAGCGGCGAGGATAAAAAGGATAAAAACAGAAAAAAATAACGTCGGTAAGACGGAGATAAGGGAATAAAACAGAGAGGTTTTTACCATGAAGAAAGAATTAGGCGAATTTACAGGCAAGACCGTGGAGGACGCGCTTGCCGCCGCGGTCGCGGCGACGGGCGTTCCCGCAGAGAAGATGGAGATGGAAGTACTGGAAAAAGGAAAGGTCACCTTTTTGGGTATCGGTTCCGTCAAGGCGAGAATAAAAGTCTATGTACAGGACGACGCTACCGACGGCGAACGCGCGGTAGAATTTTTGGAAGGCCTTCTGAAGCTGCTCTCCGTCGACGCCGCGCCCCATTTGGTGCGGGAGGAAGAAAAGATCGAGATAGATCTGGAGACGGAGGATTCCCACGCCGTCATCGGCAAGCGCGGCGCCGTTCTGGACGCGCTGCAGAGCCTGGCGGGAGCCGTTGCCAATACGGGGCGGGAAGAGTACAAACGGGTCGTTGTGGACTGCGGCAATTATCGTGAAAAGCGCGAAGAGACCCTGCGCCGCGTGGCGAAAAAGACGGCGGAAAAGGCGGTGCGCCAGGGCAGAAAGATCAGCCTGGAACCCATGAGTGCCTACGAGAGGCGTGTCATTCATTCGACGCTTGCCGACAGCACGGAAGTCAGGACGAGCTCCGAGGGCAAGGACCCCCGCCGTTATGTGGTCGTGACGCCCAATGAGCTGAAGCCCTATTACCGCGACAGGCGGCCGCAGGGCGGGAGAGGCGATTTCCGTCGGAGCGGCAAGGGCAGCAGCCGCGGCAACTTCAACCGCGGGGAATACAACAACAATCGGGACTATAATCGCGGAGAGTATAATAATCGTGAGTATAACCGCGGCGACAGGCGTCGCGGCGAGGACAGAGACAGGAACCGGGGCGGATTCCGCCGCGACTTTTCCAGGCCGCAGCGCCGCTATACGGAGGAGGAGAAGGCGGAGCGCAGCCGCATGAGCGGCGGTACGGGCATGGGCAGCGCGTCCTCCGAACAGCCCGCCTACAAGAAGAGTTCTTCCATGGTATTCGGGACGTTTTTGGGCAACAGCCGCAAAGACGAAAATCTGAACTCCGTGCCCGAGGAAAAGACCGAAGAATAAATTGAAAAAGCAAGGCGGCATGCCCGTATCTGAACCGGGTTTACCGCTTTCCGAAAAAACAGAAACACCGTCCGGAGATACTTGTCTCCGGATGGTGTTTTTTTACTGAAAATCCCCTTTCCCTTTTGTCCCGAGAGCGGAACGCACGTTCCGCGCAATTGCCCGCTTTGACAATAATTCGGACGCCCGAAGGGATGTTGTCCCTTCGGTAGGTGGTTTGGAGGGCAACGTCCTCCGAAAAAATATTTAACAGAACGGAACGTAAATTCCGCACGCATCGCCCGAATGGAAGATAAAAGCGCAAGGCGCCGCCTTGACTTTATCGGTTTATAAGGAGCGCCGTCCCTTATAAACTCCGCCGAAGGGGTTACCGTTCGGACAAATCAGCAAAGCGCCTTGTTTAGATGATTTGCCCTGCGCGGTCGGAAAAATTGATTGATCTTTTCCGATCGTTGCATGTTTGAAAAGCCTCGTCATGCGAGATAATAAAAAATAAAAAACGACCTTCATCCCGCCGCGCCGCATTTGTTCCAGAGCAGGCCTACGACGGCTTCGGAGATGATCTGCGACATGGTATAGATGACGTTGAGGCGGGTGGAGTTGAGAACGGCGTAATTGAAGAGGGATTTTTCGGCGATGACGCCCAAAACGGATATGTCCCCCACCTTGCCGAGCTTTTTATTGGCGCCGCTGCCGGGGCGCAGCGCTGCGTCGGAGATTTTGATGAGCCCGATGTCGCCCGGTTCCCCTACCGCCGCGTCGATGGCGATGACTTTGCGCCCGGGGTGCGTGCGGCGGAGAAAGGCGTTGACATATTTTACCTCTTTTGCCGTAACGGGCGTGGCAAGGCAGCCGTAGACATAGCAGGGAATGCCCTCCGTCTTGCTCTTGATGAGGGTGCCCGTAATGGGGCCCAGGGCGTCGCCGATGACCAGATCGCTGCCGATACAGAGCACGACGGGCGCTTCTTTTTCGCCGGCGAGAAGGGCGTTGAGCGCCATCAATGCGCCCGTCGGGGCAAGGGAATTGTATAAATTGAAGGAGTATTGCATAACGTAAGTTCCTTTTCTGTTTTTTGTCCGCAGGAGTATTCCCGTTTTGCCGGAAAGGTATACTTTGTTTTCTTAAAAAAGTATGTTTTTTGCGGCGTTTTGTGCAAAAAATCCCAAAACAGAAAAATGTTGATTTTATCGAAAAAAATTAAAATGCTTGACAAATATGCTGTAATATGTTATACTTATAGAAATTTGAGAAACAGGAGGTATCATTATGACGTTTCTGCCTTTGATCCTTGACATCGTCGTCGTTCTTTTTCTGCTGATCATCGTCATTGTCGGATGGAAAAAGGGATTATTGCGCGGATTGGTTGGACTTATCAGCACCATCGTCGCCTTTTTCGTAGCCATTTTCTTTGCCGGCACCGTGGCTGATTTTGCCGAAAGTACGTTTGGCGTGACTACAAGCATCACCGGTTGGATGGAAGGTGTTCTGAACGGGGTCGATGGATTCAATGTTTCCATGTCGGACGAGGGGATCACGACTGCATTGGGAAATTTGGGATTGCCGGATTTCCTTGCGGATATGGTGCTCGGCGTTGTGGAACAGCTGAACATCGAGGGGGCGCCTACGATCGCGCAGGTCGTCGCTCCGGTGCTGGCAGGCTTCATTGCCACGGCAATTTGCGGCATTGCGCTGTTCATCGTTTCGGCGATCGTGCTGAACCTGTTGGCGGGCTTCTTGAGCAAGGTGTTCGATAAGATCCCGGTCATCGGTGCGGTCAATCACCTTTTGGGCTTTGTGTTGGGTGCCGTCAAGGGATTAATCTTTGTTTACATCGTGCTCGCTGTCCTTTCCATTCTGCCCTTTGAGGAATTGCAGGATGCGCTGGCGCAGGCGACGGTCATCAGCTGGCTGTATGAGAACAACCTCATCATGCTTGCCCTCGAACAGCTCTCCGCGTTCACGCCCATTGTGGACTATGTACAGGACTTCATCGGCGGTCTGACGGGCAGCGGGGAAGAAACGGCTTCCGTAATTTTGGCGAGTATGCCCCTCTGATTGTATGTTTGATGTGTTTCAGACAGACACAAAAAAACATCCTCTTTGGATGCAAACAAAAAAGGCTTCACTTAGCGGTGAGGCCTTTTTATTTATAAAGGACATCATTGGAAAAAAGAAAAAGGGAGACAGAGTTTTTTATTTGAAAAAATTTGTCCCCCGGCGGCTCTATTTTTTCCGTGAAGGCTCAAACAAAAAAATATAAACATGCAATATGTTTTGTATTCTTTTATATTAAAAAATAAAACATTTGTTTATAAAAATAAAAAGGCGAATTGTTTTGATAAGAAAAAATGAAGTTTTTCACAAAATGTGGACAAAGTTGTTGATAACACTTCAAACGTTTGGCTGGAATTTTATTCAAAAAGTTTTTGTTTTGTGGATAAAAAATGATTTTGTGAATAAAAACAGGTTAGACCATATTATGGAAACTTGTAAACAATCAATGAAAGTCAGTTGTTTACACGGTTTTTCAACCGGGCAGTGTTAATTAAATTTGCCGGTATGGTCATAAAAAGTCTGGCTTTAGAAAAAAGAAAATTGCATATAATATTTCCATATATAGAATACTTCGATAGCCAAAGAACTCTTTTTTTTGTGAATTCATATTTGAAGATTAAGAATTTCAGAGATGATACGGGAAGTTGAGAAAAATGGAAAGTGTGAACCGGCGGTTATTGTCGGTTCTTCAGATGAAGTATTCGGTTATTTCAGGTATTTTGTAGGATAAAAATGAAAAAAGAGTTCTGTTTTTAGTTTTTTCAAAGAATTTGTCATTCAGACAGATGGAAAAATTTTGAAACAGATGATTTATAAAAATTTGGACAAAAAAATCAAAGAACGCATAGCAAATATTGTTTTTTGATCTTTAATTCTTTGATATACAGTCAAAAATCAATTTTTTGCTTTTTTGAAAGCAATTTTTTGTTGTAATTGTTCCTACTGATTTTCCGGGAAGAAAAGCTCTGATGAGCCTGTTTTTAAGATTGAAAATCCTCCATAAAAAGAAACAAAATGGCGGCGAGCATTACCAGGTTCCACGTGAAACATAGAAAAAAGTATAAATACAACAAAACAACTCCGGAACGACGTTGAATATTTTTCTGAATGTATCAGAAGATAAAATGACTATATAGATGAAACGACTATATTGAGGACAGCCGTCAAACAAGTGTGACGGAGAAGATTTCCAATAAGCATTGTATAGAGAACGTTTATAGAGAAAGTTTAAGATATAGAAACTGTGTTTGATTCTTCCATCAGTCTTTTTGTGTAAAAAAAGAGTATTTTTTGTTTAGCGCGTTCTATTTTTTGGTTAAAAATGTTCCATGTGAAACATTTCAAGAGGATTTAACTGGTTTTCTGTTTTTCACGTGAAAAAACAACGCAAAAATTTTTTCAAAAACGCGAATGGTTTTATTTTTTGCGACTTAACGAAAACATATCTGAATTCATGGGAGTTTTGCGAAAGTTGAAAAACCGGTTTTTCTCAAAAATATTTTTCAAGTAACAGGAACATCAAAATCTACCAGGATCGGGAATTTTTATTAAAAGTCATAAAAAATCAGCTTATTTCTCTCCTTTTTATAATAGAAAAGTATTTTCTTCCTGGAAGATAGCAGTTTTAGCCGTCTTTTTAACGATTATTTAATGCGCTATTGAGAAAAAATATCTTTGTTTCAATAAAATTGTTGAAATATTGAATAATATTTCATAAAAAACGGAACTTTTTACTGAAAAACTATTGTTTTTGGACTCTCCAAGTTAAAAACTTGAAATTGGCTTGTTTTTTGGGCTGAATTTGTGTGAAAATATGAGTTGTTTCATGTGAAACATAAGAATTTTTCTTTGGATCAAGGAAAAAATTTTTTGTAGAAGGGGCATATTGGTCGGCATTATATTGAAATCGTTTTTTGAAATGGAATCAAGATTTATAAACAAGTTGCTGTGTGCAATTAAACAAAATATAAAAAGGCACATTTCGGAGCGTATCGATAAAATAAATTTAAGTTTGCAAGAAGAAAACATGCAGGCATCGATTAAAAAATGTTTTTAACGCAAAATAAAAATAAATTTGACTGCATGGCGCAAGCAATAAAGAAAAACATTTGTTTCGGCACATGGAAAAATCATTGTTTAATACAGATGAGATGAGGCGTAAAAATATTTTTTCAAACAAAAGAGCCCTTCGGCAAGCAGACGAAAGAAAACCGGCTGCCTATTGATGGCAGGTAAAAACACATCGGCAAGACGTTCTTGGTCTTGGAATGATAAATAAGAGAGGAAATATAAGATAAGCGGAAAGGACCTGGCGTGTTTTGAGTTGGTCCATAAAAAAGGATTTTGGACATTCGCCGGAAAGTTCATTTGAACGTATATAATAATAAGGCTTTCTATATAGGTAATTTTGTTTGTCGTTCAAGCTGTTCGTAAGTTGTTTTCTCGGTAAATAAAAGGTCCGATTGGTTTTTAAGGAGGCTTTTGCGGGGATCATGTTTTGCCTCCGTTGTATAAAACTTTATATGATCCAAAAGATTTTTTTCGGTAGAGCAAAAACGTTTTGATCTCGTTTTATAAAAATATCCACGAAGGAAGAAAACAGTGAGATCTTTTCGCAGCGATATTTATAAACGGCGCAAATATCGTGAAACATTCGTGAAACATTTTTATAGAGAAGCGCAAAAGAGAACCGTTCCGGCGGGGAATTTTTGACGCGACAATGGTGAAAGGCGGATGAAAAATCAAGAAAAAATGCCTGTAGTTTACGCAAAACACTTGAAAAAAATTACCGTCTATGGTACAATGAACGGTGTAGAATGTCAATACTATTGATGTCGCGTAAATCCCCGCATATGGCGCCGCAGCGGTTTCCGGTGCCAGGCGGCAAGGGAGCGTGCCGAAAGGCGTTCTTCCCTGTTGTAAGCGTAGATTTTACGCAAAAAACGCGGGCATGCCCATGCGCACGCCGGACGCCGCGTAGAAAATTTCAACGAAAACAAGAAGGAGTGTAAACTTGAATAAGCAGTCTAAAATCATAGTGACCGTTCTGGTCGTCGCGCTCCTCGCTCTTCTCTGCTGGATCGGATTCAGCATGTTCTCCACCCGTGCGACGGAAATCAGTTTCACGCAGTTTGAACAGATTGTCCTGCGCAGCGGGACCTCGCAGGGCGGAACGGAAGAGGACGGGACCGGGGACGAAACGGACGATTCCGGTTCGGACAGTTCGGAGGGGTCGGGCGGCACAACTCTGAGCGGTTCGGCGGTCGGAACGGCGGAGGCTGACCTTTCCGACGTCGTCTTTGTCCGCGTCGTCGTGGACGCCTACAATGTGTACGGCTATCAGGAGGGCGACAGTACCTATTCCTATTACAGCACCGGGCCGACGCCGCTGGTTTCCGACGCCACGTTGGAAAAGTGGGCGGCGACGGGCATCACCATCGAATATGAGGATCCCAACGCAGGCTCCATCTGGTCGAGCGTCATCTCCATGCTGGGCATCGTGCTCATCGCCGTCATCTTCTGGGTCATCATCAGCCAGACGGCGGGAGGCGGCTCCAAGGCCCTCAGTTTCGGCAAGACCAAAGCCAAGATCAGCACCAACATCAAAGTGCGCTTTTCAGACGTCGCGGGCGCGGAAGAGGAAAAGGCGGAGTTGCAGGAAATTACCGAATTTCTCAAAAATCCGCAGAAGTTCTCTGACCTGGGGGCGCGTATCCCCAAGGGCGTGTTGCTCGTCGGGCCTCCCGGCACGGGCAAAACGCTGTTTGCCAAAGCCGTCGCGGGCGAAGCGGGCGTGCCCTTCTTCTCGGTGTCCGGTTCGGACTTCGTGGAGATGTATGTCGGCGTGGGCGCGTCGCGTGTGCGCGACCTCTTTGACATTGCCAAACGCAATCAGCCCTGCATCATTTTCATCGACGAGATCGACGCCGTCGGCAGAGAGCGCGGCGCGGGACTCGGCGGCGGTTCGGACGAACGCGAACAGACCCTGAACCAGATCCTCGTGCAGATGGACGGGTTCGAGTCCAACGAGGCGGTCATCGTCATGGCGGCGACCAACCGTTCGGACGTGCTCGACCCTGCCCTCATGCGCCCCGGCCGTTTCGACCGCAAGATCATGGTCAACCTGCCCGACGTCAAGGGGCGTGAGGCGATTTTGCGCGTGCATTCCCGCAACAAGCCGCTGGCGCCCGACGTCAATTTCAAGACGGTCGCGCGCATGACGAGCGGATTTTCGGGCGCCGACCTTGAAAACCTTCTCAACGAAGCCGCCATTCTGGCGGCGCGCGAGGGCAAAAAGCTCATCGGCAACCCCGAGCTCTACGAGGGCATCAACAAGGTCATCATGGGCCCGCAGAAGAAGAGCCACGTCGTCACCGAATCGGACAAACGCTGCACGGCGTATCACGAATCGGGGCACGCCATCCTGGCGCAGGTCTGCCCGCAGTGCGACCCCGTGCAGGAGGTCTCCATCATCCCCCGCGGCAACGCGGCGGGCTATACCCTGACCCGCCCCGATACGGACGATCAGGACTATTCCAAGAACAAACTTTCCGACCTGATCTGCATGATCCTGGGCGGCCGCGTGGCGGAAGAGCTCGTCATCAAGGACGTGACGACGGGCGCCTCGAACGACCTGCAGAAGGTGTCCAACATCGCCCGCCGCATGGTCACCGAATGGGGCATGTCCGACAAAGTGGGTCTCATCTCCTACGGCGAGGGCAAACCCGTGTTCATCGGCCGGCAGATCGGCAGCACGCAGGAATACAGCGATTCGACCGCCGCTCTCATCGACGAAGAGGTGCACCGCATCATCTCCGAGGCGCATGAGCGCGCCGTGAAGATCCTCACGGAACACCGTGCGGTGCTCGACAATATGGCGCGCGTGCTGGTCGAGCGGGAGACCATCTATCACGAAGAGGTCGTCCTGCTCATGAAGGGCGCAAGTGTGCAGGAAGTGCTTGCCGCCATGGATGCGAGCGATAAGAAAGCGGACGGCAATCCCTTTGTCCGTTTTGAAAACTCCGTAAAGGAACGGGAAGAACGGGAGAACGGGGATCCTTTTGCCTCCGACGCGCCCGCCGGGAACGGCGAAACATCCTCCGCATCGGAGAATGGGGGCATGTCTGCGACGGACGGCGAAAACGAAGAAAATAAAGAGGACAAATAATGCAATCGGCGCCGCCGCTTACAGCGCGCGGCGCGTTTGCCTTGCTTCGCGGCAGGGGTGCGGCGAGAGCCGGGCGGTTTCTTTCCGGACCGCGCCTGCGGGCGGGAGCGGGGAGATCATCGTTTCGGATAAAAAATCGGAGAGAAAAACGAGAGGGGACAAAGACTTATGGGAAAGATCATAGCGTTTTCAAACCAAAAGGGCGGCGTGGGCAAGACGACGTCCTGCGTCAATCTGTCGGCGTATTGCGCGGCGGCGGGCAAAAAAGTGCTCCTGGTGGACATTGATCCGCAGGGCAACGCCACCACGGGGCTGGGATTCGCCAAGAGCACGCTTAAAAAATCGACTTATAACGTGCTGATCGACGACGAACCGGCCGAAAAGAATATTTTTGCCGCCAACATCGAAAATCTCTTCATTCTGCCCGCCAACATCGATCTGGCGGGCGCGGAGGTAGAGCTGGTCTATAAACGCGGGCGCGAGCGGGTGCTGAGCAACGCGCTGGAAGAGGCGAAAAAGAATTACGATTTCATTTTCATCGACTGCCCGCCGTCTTTGGGACTTCTGACCATCAACGCCCTCGTGGCGAGCGATTCGGTCATCATTCCCATTCAGAGCGAATATTACGCGCTGGAGGGCCTGACGCAGCTCATGAATTCCATTTCGCTGGTCAAGCAGTCCCTGAACAAGGGGCTGAAGGTCGAGGGCGTGCTCCTGACCATGTATGACGGGCGTTCGCTCATATCCCGCCAGATCTCGGCGGAAATACGGAAATATTTCACGAAGAAGGTATACGAGATCGTCATTCCGCGCAATATCCGCCTGGCGGAGGCGCCCTCGCACGGCAAGCCCGTCATGCTGCACGACAACAAGTGCATGGGGGCGCGCGCCTACAAGGCGTTTGCCGACGAATTTCTCGCCAAACAATAAAAGGGTTTCGGTTTTTTCCGTAAAACGCGGGCATGCCCCGGTGAAAAACGGCGAAAGACGTTTTTTATCCGCGGGAGGGGCAGACAACAAAAGATTTCGGGAGGTTTGAAAAATGGCAACGACGATAGGGTTGGGCAGAGGCCTGGCGGCGCTCTTCTCGGACACCGGGGAAGCGTACGAACATGCGCAGAACGAGGGCGCGAAAGGGGAAGAGAACGGACAGGGCGGCAAGTCCGGCGGGGTGGAACTGCCCCTGGAAGACTTGTATCCCAATCCCGATCAGCCCCGCAAAGTGTTCGATCAGAACGCGCTCAGCGAGCTGGCGGCGTCCATCCGCGAGCACGGCGTCATCATGCCCATCGTCGTCAATAAGGGCGGCGACGGCCGCTACATGATCATAGCCGGCGAACGGCGTTTCCGCGCGGCGAAAATGGCGGGGCTCAAGACCATTCCCGCCATCGTCAAGGAATACACGCCGCGGCAGATCGAAGAGATCTCCCTCATCGAAAACTTACAGCGCGAGGATCTCAACCCCATCGAAGCGGCGACGGCAATGAAGCGGCTGATGGAGGAATATCATCTGACGCAGGAGGACCTTGCCGAGCGCATCGGCAAATCCCGCCCCGCCATCACCAACACGCTACGCCTTTTGAGCCTGCCGGAAGAGATCGTCGAGCTGGTGCGCACGGGCAAACTTTCGTCGGGGCATGCCCGCGCGCTCATCACGCTGCCGCAGGATGTGCAGCTGCAGTTCGCGCGCAAGGCGGTCAAGGAGGGGTTCTCCGTCCGGCAGATGGAGAAGATGGTCAAGGAATATATCAATCCGCCCGAAGTTTCGCAGAAGAAAAAGGACGAAATGGCTGCGCGCGCGTCGGTGGAGTTCAAAAATCTCATCGAGCGCATGCGGTACAACTTCCGCACCAAGGTCTCCTTCATCGGTTCGGAGAAAAAGGGAAGGATTTACATCGATTACTACTCCCGCGACGATCTGGACCGCATATTTGAAATTCTGGATATTTTAGAGAGGCAAGAGTAAAAATTTTTTATGCAATTCGAACGATTGACCGAAGAGAGCCTAGCCGGCTTGGCGCCATATTTCGCGGCGCAGACCACGCGCATGAGCACATACTCGGGCGCGTATCAATTCATGTGGAACAGAGATCTTTTTTCGCCCGATTACGCCATAGTCGGGCGTTGTCTCGTCTTTAAGGGCGAGCGCGGCGGGCAGATCTACTTCTTTTATCCCATCTCTTTGAGCGGGGATATTGGCGAAGAGCTGAACGCCATTGCGGAGATCGAAAAGTACTGCCGCGCGCATTACTACAAACTGCATTTTCTGAACGTTCCCGAGGACAGGCTGTGCGCGCTCTGCCGCCGCTACACCTCGGGCATGCATGTGGAGAACGTGCGCACCTGGGACGACTACCTCTACAACGCCGAGGAATTTAAGACGTTTGCCGGCAAAAAGTTCGGCGGGCAGCGCAACCACGTCAACAAATTCTACCGCGCCTATCCCGACGCCGTGTTCAAAAAGTTTGCGCCGGGCGATGAGGAGCGCATTCTTGCCTTTTTGGACGAGTTCCGGCGGACGCAGTTCTTCAAAAACGACGAAATGGCTGTGCGCGAGCTGGAGATGGTCCGAAAGCTCGTGCCCAATTTTATACGGTTCAATCAATGCTGCGGCTACATGGAATACGGCGGAAAGATAATATCCGTTGCGGCGGGCGAGCGTTGCGGCGACACGCTGATGGAGCACGTCGAAAAGGCGCTGCGCGAGTATGAAGGGATCTATCCCGCCACAGCGCAGGCGTTCGCGCGCATGTTTGCCGTCGACGGCGTGCAATACATCAACCGCGAGGACGACGCGGGCGATTTGGGTCTGCGCAAATCCAAACTGCAATACAACCCCTGCGCCATGGTCCGCAAATACTCTCTCGAGGTGGATAAACCCTTGAAGCGGGTGAGCGTTCCGCCCACGCTCCGGACGGAGCGGCTGAAAATCGCAAAGATCAACGAACGGGATAAAGCGGCATACCATGCCCTGGCTTCCGACGTAGAACGCAACCGCTGGTGGGGGTACGATTATCGGGACGATTGGAAGGACGAAGGTGCGCCGGACGCCGATTATTTCCTGCGCATCGTCCGCCGCGACTTCCGCCTGCGCAACGAAATGGCTCTGGGGATATTTCTGGGCAACACGCTCATCGGCGAAGCGGTGCTCCACAATTTCAGTTATACGGGCGACGCCGAAGTGGGCGCAAGGCTGCTTGCGGCATACGAGGGTCACGGCTACGCGCGCGAAGCGCTCCGTGCGCTCAGCGATTATGCCCTCTCCGTCCTGGCGGTGGAGACCGTGCAGGCAAAGTGCTATAAAGAGAACGCGCGCTCACGCGCAATGCTCGAGGGCGCGGGTATGCGTTTCTGCGGCGAGGACGAAACCTTCTATTACTTCTACCGCACCGCCGCCATGTGACATCGCCCGACGGGCGACAACCCGGGATTTCAAAGGGTCTGTGACCCTTTGACAAGGGTGCGGGAACGGCGTTCCCGCAGAAAACACCTTTCAATGCGGAGCGTTGCTCCGCGCTCATCGCCGCAGGCGACAACTTGGGATTTTCAAGGGAGATACTCCCTTGAACGGGTGAAGGGCAGCACCCTTCATAAAATCCCTTCACAAAAAGCGGAGCATTGCTCAGCGTTCATCGCCGCAGGCGACAACTTGGGATTTTC
>CAZTND010000025.1:0-20005 GCA_964615285.1 uncultured Clostridia bacterium | reverse complement strand
AACGCTCCTTTCAAGTATACTACTTGCGGGCAAAAATTGCAATGATTTCCGCAAATGATTTTCCCGATTTTGTTGTAAATCGAAAAAGTTTATGATATAATAGGAACAATACGGACGGGATCCGTCCCTCTACCAATGCCAAAAAATTTTCGGAGAATGAGAATGGACAAAGAAAAAAAGACCGCAGACGAACGAAAAAAAGACGATGCCGCTCCGGCCCCGGCTGCAGGCGCACTGCCCGCAGGGGCGGACGCCGACGCCGCGTTCAAGCGCAGGATATTCCGCAAAATGCGGCGGGCGAACGTCCCCGTCGAAGGCTCGTTTGAACATTTTGAACCCGACCCCGACAAGGGCCTGAGCGAAGAACAGGTAAAACTGCGCTTTTCCCAGTTCCTCGTCAACGATTCGCATAAAAAATATTCCCGTTCATACATGAGCATCGTTCTGGGCAACCTGTTGACCTTTTTCAACCTGCTGGCCGCCCTCGTTGCCATCGCCCTCATCTATTCGGGGGCGGACATCTCCCAATTTGCCTTTTCGCTCATCTTTCTCATCAACATTTCCTGGAGCATCATCCTCGAGATCCTCGCCAAGCGGCGGATCGACAAACTCAACCTCATGACTATTCCCACCGCCAAAGTCATCCGCGGCGGGCAAACGCGGGAGATCCCCGCGCAGGAGATCGTGGTGGACGACGTCCTGCTTTTGGAAACGGGGCAGCAGATCCCCGCGGACTGCATTCTTTACGACGGAACGGCGGACGTCAACGAATCCCTGCTGACGGGCGAATCGGTGGCCGTCCGCAAAAAGCCGGGAGACACCCTTCTGGCGGGATCGTTCGTGGTGAGCGGCAGCTGCCGCACCCGCGTGCGCACCGTCGGGCGGGAGACATACGTCAACAAACTCACCGCCAAAGCAAAAAAATACAAGCGCCCGCACTCGGAGATACGCAATTCCACGAATATGTTCGTCGGCATCATCGCGCCCCTGATGCTCCTCATCGCCGTCGGCATCTTTTGGATCAACCGCCCTGAAACGCTGGAAGCGCTGCCCGAAACCATTCAGACGACCTGCGCGGTCATCATCGGCATGATCCCTTCGGGCATGCTCCTGCTCATTTCCATCGCCATGTCCATGGGCATCATCCGCCTTTCCAAGAACCACACGCTGGTCAACGACATGTATTCCCTGGAAATGCTCGCCCGCGTGGACGTGTTATGCCTCGACAAAACGGGCACCATCACGGACGGACGGATGAACGTGGAAGAGGTGACCGAACTCAACCGCTATACGAACCATTCCGTCGGGGAGATCGTCGGTTCCATGCTGGCGGCGCTGCGGGACAACAACCAGACCTCCATTGCGCTGTACAATAAATTCGGGCACTCCTCGGCGCTGCACGCCAAAAAGATACTGCCCTTTTCCTCGCAGCGCAAATATTCGGCGGTATCCTTTCAGGACGCGGGCACTTACGTTCTGGGCGCCCCCGAATTCGTCTTACGACCCATGCCCTCGCGCGTGGAAAAATTGGTCCGGGAAAACGCCATGCAGGGCCTGCGCGTCATCGTTCTGGCATATTCTTCCACCGCCATCAACGGCGAGAGGGCGCCCGCCGTCCTGCGGCCCGTCGCGCTCATCTCCCTTTCGGACAACATCCGCGAGGACGCGGCGGAAACCATTGCCTGGTTCAAGGAAAACGATGTGCAGGTGAAGATCGTTTCGGGGGATAACCCCGTCACCGTCGCCGAAGTCGCCCGCCGCGCGGGCGTGGACGGCGCCGACAGATTCCTCTCTTTGGAGGGGCTGACCGACCCCGAAGTCGAGGCGGCGGCATGCGAATACACGGTATTCGGACGGGTCACGCCCGAACAGAAAGCGGTGCTCGTCAAGGCGCTCAAAAAGAAGGGGCATACCGTCGCCATGACGGGCGACGGCGTGAACGACATCCTTGCCATGAAGGAATCGGACTGCGCCGTTTCGGTCGCAGCGGGCACGGAGGCGGCGCGCAACGTGAGCAACATCGTGCTGCAGGACAACAATTTTTCGCACATGCCCAAGGTCGTGTACGAAGGCAGGCGGGTCGTGAACAATGTGAAATCGACCTCCTCCCTCTACATCATGAAGACCCTCTTCACCGCCATCATGGCGATCATCTGCATCTGCCTCGGCTCCCCCTATTTCTTCAAGACCAACAACCTGCTGCTCTTCGAGCTCATGGTCGCGGGCATCCCCTCCGTCATCCTCTCGCTGCAGCCCAACACCGAACGCATCCAGGGGAAATATTTCACCTATGTGCTCTGCCACGCCATCCCCGCCGCCGTCACCATGGTGTTGTGCGTCGTCGCCGTACACATCGCCTCGGTCCTGCAATTCCGCGCCTTTACGCCCGAATACGAAGCGCTGTCGGTCATGGCTCTCACCTTCTCGGGCGTGGTGATGCTCTACCGGCAGTGCCAGCCCTTCAACCCGCTGCGCGCCGTCACCTTTTCCGTCAGTGCGATCGTCTGTGTCGCCGTATTCTGCATCCCCTTCACGGCGCGCATCATCTATTCCGATTGGTTGTCCATCGATTTTTCCCTGACGGGCATCCTGCTCCTGATCTGCGTGGCGGAAACGGCATTCCCCGTTTCGAGATGGCTGCAAAAACTGTTTGCGCTCATCGAAAAGGCGCTGGACAAAACCGCCTGAACGCGGAGGACGGCTCTTTATTTGCCCGCTTAAACGGGTAAATGCGCGGCAAGGCATATGCCCGCCGCCGCATACGACGGATTTTGATACGATTTCGGAGAAAACCGACAGCGCCGCACCCCTGCAAGGGTGCGGCGCTGTTCATTTTGCCCGAAACGGCTTTTATTTTGCGCGTTCGTTGTCCTCCATGAACGGCATCAGAATACTGTTCTGCACATAGAGACAGTCGTCCTTGATTTTCAGCCGGTCGCCCGCACGCTCCAGATACGGCTCGTTTTTGCGCAGAGCATTTTGATATAGATCGGAAAAACCGACGCTAAACTCCTTTTCGAAGGCAGGCACGTCCAGCCCCTCGCTCGTGCGCAGGGCAAGCATGATCTTTTCAAAGCGGGCGTCCTTGCGCGTGACCCCCTCGCTGTCCACGGCGGGAATAAAGCCCGAAAGAATGCACTTCATGTACTCGTCCAGGTCAAAAGTGTTCGTGATGCGGTTGCCCATAAGGAAGGAACTCGCCGACAGCCCGAACCCGACGTATTCCCCCCGCCGCCAATAGTTGAGATTGTGGCGGCTCTGCCTGCCGGGTTTGGCAAAATTGGAAATCTCATACCGCTCGTACCCCCTCTCTTTCAAGAGGGCGCGGCCATAGTCATACATCTCGGCGACTTCGTCGCTGTCGGGCAGTTCGCCGTTGAGACAGTCGGTATAGATGGGCGTGCCCGGCTCGACGGTCAGCGCGTACATGGAGATATGCGAAGAACCGCACCGATACGCCAGCTCGATCGTCTTGAAAATGTCGTCCTTGGTCTGGTTTTTCAGCCCCAGCATGACGTCCGTGGAGAAATTTTCGCCTTTTAACAGGGTGGCGGCATAGACATAATCGCGCGCGGTGTGAATGCGCCCGAGATCGGCGAGTTGTTCGTCAATCGCCGTCTGCAGTCCGATGGAATAGCGGTTGATGCCCGCCCGTTGATAGGTCGCCACCTTGTTTTCGCTGATGGTGCCGGGATTGAGTTCCAAGGTCACCTCGGGGTTTTTGGCGAGGCGGAAGCATTTCTGTATCTGATTGACGGCGCCGTAAATGTACTTGGGGTCGATGACGGAGGGCGTGCCCCCGCCGAAATAGACGGTGTCGAAGGTGTAGTCCTTCAATTGCTCTTTCCGAAATTCCATCTCCTTATACAGACAAGCCATATACGCCTCTTCATAGGCGGACTTGTCCGCAAAGGAGCAAAAATCGCAGTACGAACACTTTTGCCTGCAAAACGGTATGTGCACATAAATTCCGGGCATGGTCTTTCCTTTCTACCTCCTGAAACGGATTTCCCGGGGGAAGCTCATTCGCCCCGCCATTGGTATTTTGCCATATCGACGGTATTGTCCGCGCGTACCTCCACGCCCTCGGCAAAGAGCAATTGCTTTTGCGCGTCCGTACCGCCGAAGGCGAACGCAGGGGCAAGCCCGCCGAAGCGGTTGACCACCCGATGACAGGGAATGACCCCGGGCATGGGGTTGGCGTGCAGGGCATAGCCCACCTGCCGCGCCATGCGCGGCGCCCCGAGCGCCCGCGCGATTTGCCCGTAAGTCACGACCTTGCCGCGCGGCACTTTTTGCAGATACTCATAGACCCGGCCGAAAAAATCTCCCGCCATAAAACGCCCTCCCTTTTCCTTCCGCCTCTTTCCGCTTCAACAAGGGCATGCCCCGCGCGAAATCGACCTTCACCGAAAAATTTATTTATCCTTGTTGGTCTTTAAGATCTGCATGAACACCTCGGAGGGGACCTCCACGGTGCCGATCTTGCGCATGCGCTTTTTGCCTTCTTTCTGCTTTTCCAGAAGTTTTTTCTTGCGCGTGATGTCGCCGCCGTAGCACTTGGCGAGCACGTCCTTGCGGACGGCCTTGACGGTTTCGCGCGCGATGATCTTGCCGCCGATCGCCGCCTGCACGGGGATCTCGAAGAGCTGGCGGGGAATGGCGTCTTTCAGGTTTTCGCAGAGCGTTCTGCCGCGGGCGTACGCCCTGTCCTCGTGCACGATGAGGGAGAGCGCGTCGCACACCTCGCCGTTCAGGAGAATGTCCAGCTTGACGAGTTTGGAGCGCTCGTAGCCGATGAGCTCGTAGTCGAAGCTCGCATACCCCTTGGTGCGCGATTTGAGTTCGTCGAAAAAGTCGTACACGATCTCGTTGAGGGGCAGGCGGTACTCGATGCGCACGCGCTTGGCGTCCACATATTCCATATCGACGAATACGCCGCGGCGGTTCTGGCAGAGTTCCATGATGGCGCCCACATAGTCGGGCGGGATGAACACCTCCGCTTTGACCATGGGCTCTTCCATGCAGTCGATCTCCGATACGGGGGGCAAGTGGGAAGGATTCTCCACGAAGAACACCTCGCCGTCCGTCTTGTGCACCTTATAGCTCACCGACGGGGCGGTGGTAATGATGTCGAGATTGAATTCCCGCTCGATACGCTCCTGAATGATCTCCATGTGCAGCAGGCCCAAAAACCCGCAGCGGAAGCCGAAGCCGAGGGCGACCGAATTTTCCGGCTCGAAGGTGAGCGACGCGTCGTTGAGCTTTAATTTGCCGATGGCGTCCTTGAGGTCGTTGAACTTGCTGCCGTCGAGCGGGAAAATGCCGCAGAACACGACGGGCTGCACCTTTTTATAGCCGGGCAGCGGCTTTGCGGCGGGACGGTCGGCGTCGGTCACGGTGTCGCCCACGGCGACATCCTCGATGGACTTGATGGAAGCGGCGATGTAGCCGACTTCCCCCGCTTCCAGAACGTCCTTGGGCTGCAGTTTGGGGGTGAACGCGCCCACTTCGGTCACGTCGTACACCGTGGACGAAAGAAAGGTCTTAATGCGCGTGCCCACCTTCACAAAACCGTCCTTGACGCGCACGAAGAGGATGACGCCCTTATAATTGTCGTAATAGCTGTCGAAGATGAGGGCGGAGAGGGGCGCCCCGGTGTCGCCGTCGGGCGCGGGGAAGTACTTGACGATGGCTTCCAGAATGTCGCGGATGTTCGTCCCCTCCTTCGCCGAAACGCAGGGCGCATAGGACGCGTCCAGCCCGATGACGTCCTCTATCTCCTTTTTGGTCCCCTCGATGTCCGCGCTCTGCAGGTCTATCTTATTGATGACGGGCAAAATTTCGAGGTCATTGTCGAGGGCGAGATAGACGTTGGCGAGGGTCTGCGCCTCCACCCCCTGCGTGGCGTCCACGACGAGGATCGCCCCCTCGCAGGCGGCGAGGGAACGGCTGACCTCGTAGGTGAAGTCGACGTGCCCCGGGGTGTCGATGAGGTTGAGTTCGTACTCCTGCCCGTCCAGGGCGTCGTAATACATGCGCACGGGGGCGAGTTTGATGGTGATGCCGCGCTCCCGCTCGATGTCCATGCTGTCCAAAAGCTGCGCGGACATATCCCGCTTGGAGACCTGTCCCGTCAGTTCGATGAGGCGGTCGGCAATGGTGCTCTTGCCGTGATCGATGTGCGCGATGATGCAGAAATTTCTGAGTGTCTTTTTGGGTCTTGCCATAAAATTCCTTTTCCATGCCGCCGCGGGCTTTTGCGCGCGGGGGAATGCCGTTGCCGCATTCTACTGCTATTATACAAAATTTCCCCGCACTTTGCAAGAATTTCCGCCGCCGTGCGCAAAAAACGAAAAAAGGAACTTCCCGTTTGAAAAGTCCCTTTTCCGCATGACCGTATTTTTCAGGCTTCGGTCGGCAGCGTCACTTCCGTCGTGCCGACCTTGTCGATGACGATGGTCATCTCCAAGTCGCCCCAAATCACTACCTCGCCATCGCTGCTCGCCTCCAGCGCCGTCCTGCCGCTGACAGCGATGTTCACGGCGCCGTCGGCAAAGGTGATCTGCACGCTTTCATATTCCTGCGGCGGCGTAGCTGCGACCGAAATGGTCTCCCTGTTGACATATGCGCCGCCTTCCGCGTCGTACTCAAATCGATCGTATGTGAATGCTTCCACATATGTCATCAAACCCAGTTTATACGGCAGCGTTGTTTCCGAAACGGTCCAGACGTCCCCCGACAAGCTGTAATGATTGCCGCTGACCATACCGCTTGCATCCGGTTCCGCCGTGGCTTCGAAATACATTTCATTGACAAACTGTCCTTGTCCGCTCCCCATCTCCATTTTTTCATAATATTTATTGCCGTCGAATGCAGCCAATACGGACGTATTCACCGTCGACGCCACCGTCGAATCTATCGCCTGTTCTATCTGCATGGTAAAATTGTCCGCCGCGGCAAGCAATACATCCTCGTTCCATTCCGATTCGGTGATGCCGCCCGAACTGCTGCCGGAGCTATCCGTGCCGCTCGAATCGCCGCCGCTCTCCGACCCGCTGCCCGAACCGCTGCCGGAGGTCTCCGCGACGCCACATGCCGCCATGCCGCACGCGCAAACCCCGAGCGTCAGCGCCGCAAAAACTGCCAACAAAGTTCTCTTTTTCATATTCCGTCCTCCTGAAAATTTTTTCTCTCGTCCGCTCCGCCGCCCGCTTGCGGGGCAAAGCGGACATGATTTCACTGATCCATTATAAGAGATACCCCCCCCCCCATTGTCAAGCGTTTTGCCCGCCGTTTTTCAAAAAACTGCTGCCCCGCCGCAAAAACGAAAAAGGGACTTCCCGCCCGGGAAGTCCCTTTTTTGCATGACCGTATTTTCAGGTTTCGGCCGCCCGCCGTCAAAGCGGCACGATCTTTGTGGCGACGGCGTCCAGAAATGCCCTGTCATGTTCCGCAAAGATCATTGTCGGGGCGAAGGTACGCAGCAAATTTTCGATCTGTATGCGGGAACCGATGTCGATGAAATTCAGCGGTTCGTCCCAGACGTACAGGTGCGCGCGCTCGCAGAGGCTGCCGGCGATGAGTACTTTTTTCTTCTGTCCCGCCGAACAGACGAGAGAGTTCCCGCTCTATCCGCCATTCTTCGGCGTCGGGGCACGCCTCCCGCAGGACGGCAAGCGTAGTGCGGCGTTCCTCCCCCGCGGCAAACGGAAAACAGACAAATTTTACGGCGGCGGCGATGGTTTCGCGGTATTCGTACTGCCCCGCCGGCAAGCGCAGAAAGGTGGTTTTCCCCCGCCCGTTCCGCCCGATGAGCCCGAGTTTCCAATCGGTGTCGATCCGCAGGGATAAATTTTCAAACACCGGACGGGGACTGCCGTCATAGGAAAACGTCAGATCGCGTATTTCGATCAAAGACATGTTACACCTCCCGAAAAGCACAAAAAAAGGCCGCGGGAATATCCCTCGGCCCATCCGTGCCCCCGCAAATTTTGCGGAGGCATGTAAAGAGACGGTCAGATTTTCCGGCGGAAACGCCGGCAGCGGAAAAGCGCGCTTTCGCAGCCGCCGGCAGTATTCGGTTCCGTTGCAAAGAAAATCATTTTGCATCTCTCCATCGTTTCGTTTTTACATTTAGGTATCAGGTCATGGCGAAGGCTTTGCCGCGCAGGATGACCAGAATGATATCGACGATCCACATGAACGTCACGCCGGGCACGATCGTCAGGATACCGATGATCGTCCAAAGGATGCTTCCCTTTGCCAGGCCGTTGATGACGCGGCCGACCGACCAGAAGATGTCGAGTACGGGAATGCAAAGAATGAGCTTGAGGATCCAGGGCAATCCGTTCATGGATTTTACGATTCCTTTCATTGCAAGAAACCCTCCTTAATTTTCATATATCAATATCATAATACTTTCCGCGGAAAATGTCAAGTAAATCGTCAGAAAAGAACAAAAAGTTTTTATGCCTTACATTTTTGCGGCAAGATCAATCGTTTTCCGCGCCGAGTTCCTCTGCGTCCGCAACGGGCGCCCCGCGTTCCTTGCGGACCCCTTCCGCCGATTTTCCGCCGCGGAAGAGCCTGCCGATCGTCCGCCGGAAGAAATTCTCCCGCGCGGGGAGATCCTTCTGGACCCGCTTCATTGCCCGCAGAGAGCCGGGTTCGTCGCTGCCGACGACGATGATCCCCCCTTCCTCCGCCGTGCGGTCCCTGCGCGTCTTCTCTTCCCTGCCGTGCTTGAAGAGCGCGTCCTTGACGAAGCCGAGCGCGATCTTGACCAGATCGCGTTTGAGCGCCTCCATGTCCTGTTCGAGCGCGGTCTGAAAGCGATGCACCCGCGCCGTGACCCAGAACACGGCGAGATCGAAGAGGAGCTGCAGGATGAGGCAGACGGGCAGGAGAATGGCGAGCAGAATGCTGAAGGGCGTGGGATGTTCGACCGCGGTCAGGACGCCGACGACGGAAAGGACCGCCGAAACCGCCATGGCGGCAAACTTTGCCCAGTGATAGATCTTCGCCGCCCGCTTGTCCCAGGGCGCATTGTACCCCCTGGCGGTGTGCACGGTGCAGACGGCGGCAAACGCCGTATACAGCGCGGTGGCCGCCAACAGAAAGGCATTGACCCAGGCATACCCCATGCCCGCAACGAGGCAGTAAATGAGAAAGAGCATGTATACGCCGAGCGACACGAAGCGGAACGCCGTATTGAAGTTTTTGAAATCGCGTATGAGATCGTCCAATTCTTTCTTTGTCTGATAGGAACCGAAATCGACCATATTCTTTTCCTCCCGTTTTGCAGCAGATCGTTCCCGCGGGGCGCGCCCCGCGTTTCCCGTCTATTATACACCGCCTTTGCGGAAAATCAAACGATTTGACGGCGCAAACGGCAAAATATTTTTGCCAATTTTTGTCAGCCTTTCCCGAAATCCCTTCCGCGCCCGAAACACGGAAACGGAAAACCGACGAAAAAAGGCGGCAAAAAAATGCGGAACGCGAAAAAAGACAGAACGCCGCAAGCGCCCTGCCTTTCAACCGCTCTTTCAGATGCTCCGCCGGTTTCAGGCTTTCTTTTTTTCGTCCTGGCTGACGACCTCTTTGCCGTCGTAGTAGCCGCAGTTGGCGCAAACGGCGTGCGCAACTTTCAGCTCATGGCAATGCGGGCACTCCGCCAGCGTGGGAGCCGTCGCCTTGAAGTTGGCAAACCGGGTATTGGTTCTCTGTTTGGATTGTTTTCTCTTGGGAACTGCCATCTCTGTACACCTCTTTTTGGATTGAAATAATTTCCTCGTCTTTATTCCGTCTGCTCTTCCGCACCGTCGTACGCGATCCCCGCGCAGTTTTCATCGCAGAGAAAGGTATACGGCATGGCGAACATCACGGCGTCTTTTATGCTTTGATCGAGCACGACAACGTCGCGTTCATAGGCGTAGTCCTCGTCCTCCGCCTCACCCCGGACAAAACGGGGCGACCATTCGCCTTCCAGCCACTTTTCCGTGGGGCGCAGGCAGCGCGAACAGGCGCCGCGCAACAGGAAACGCACACTGCCCCTGATTTCCAGAGAGTCGTCCTCGCGCAGCCGATAGGTCCCGTCTGCCCGGATGTCCGACGCCGCCTCCACGAGGGGCACGGTGACGAGCTCGTTGTCGGGCGGCAGCGTGAAGTGCAGTTCGCCCTCGTATCTGCGCTCCGCTTTGAGTTTGCGAATGTCGATCGTTATCATAAAGTATCGGCGATATTATAATATATCTTTCCGCCGTTGTCAACTCATTTTGGCGGGATACGGGGATTTTTTCCCGTTTGCCCGCCGGGCGGGGAAACGGGCCCCGTCCTTACTGCGCCAGCGCCAGCGTTTCGCGCGCGATGACCAGCTCTTCGTTGGTCGGAATGACCAGCACCTTGACTTTGGAACCCGCCGCGGAGATCTCGCGGATGGAACCGTCGTTCCTGCCATCGTTCTTCTCTTTGTCGAGCTGCACGCCCAAAAACTCCAGCCCTTCGCAGACGCCCGCGCGCACGGCGGGGGTGTTTTCGCCCACGCCGGCCGTGAACACGATGCAGTCCACGCCGCCCATCGCCGCCGCATACGAACCGACGAATTTTTTGCACTGATAATTGAACATATCGAGCGCCAGCTTGCACCGCTCGTTGCCCTCTTTCGCGCCCGCGGTCAGGTCTCTGAAATCGCTGGAAACGCCCGAAATGCCCGCAACGCCGCACTTTTTATTGAGATAAGTGATGATCTCGGCATGGCTCATGCCCTTCTTGCGCGCCAGAAATTCGACGGCGGAAGGGTCTACGTCGCCCGAACGGGTGCCCATCAGGACGCCCGCGAGCGGGGTGAAGCCCATGGAAGTGTCCATGCACTTGCCGCCCTTGACTGCCGAGATGGAGGAGCCGTTGCCGAGGTGGCAGGTGACCACCTTGAAGTTTTCGTCCCCCTCCCTGCCGCAGTACTTTGCCGCCTCCTGCGAAACGAATTTATGCGACGTGCCGTGCGCGCCGTACCTTCTGACGCCGTATGTCTTGTAATCGTCGTAGGCAATGCCGTAGAGATACGCTTCGGGCGGCATGGTCTGGTGGAAGGAAGTGTCGAACACGAGCACCATGGGGGTGTGCGGCATGACCTGCATGCAGGCGCGCAGACCCGTGGCGGCGGCAGGATTGTGCAGAGGGGCAAGCTCGAACGTCTTTTCTTCCAACGTTTTCAGCACCTCGTCGTCGACGAGCACCGAATGCTTGAAATACTCCCCGCTGGCGACGATGCGGTGCCCGACGGCGGAAATTTCGTCCATATGGCTGATGACGCCGATCTCGCTGTCCTGCAAAGCGTGCAGCACGAGTTCGATGGCGACCTTGTGGTCGGGGATGTCCTGCTCGTAGACCTTTTCCCTGCCCTTGCCCTTGGCTTTGAGCAGCGAACCCGGAATGCCGATGCGTTCGCAGCCGCCCTTGGCGACCACCGCCTCGGTATCCATGTCGATGAGCTGATATTTCAAAGAAGAACTGCCCGCGTTTACGACCAGAATTTTCATGGTTGGTCCCCCTTTCCTCATTTCGCCTGCAGCGCGGTGATCGCCACCGTTGCCACGATGTCCTCGGCGCAGCAGCCGCGCGAGAGGTCGTTGAGGGGCTTGGCAAAGCCCTGACAGATGGGACCGAACGCCATGAACCCGCCCAGGCGCTCGGCGATCTTATAGCCGATGTTGCCCGCGTTGATGTCGGGGAACACGAGCACGTTGGCGTGCCCCGCGACCGAGGAAGAAGGCGCCTTGACGGCGGCGACCTTGGGGACGACGGCCGAATCGAACTGCAGTTCGCCGTCCACTTTCAGCCCCGGTTCGCGCTCTTTGACGATCTCTGCCGCCCGCTGCATCTTGGTGACCGTATCCTGGTATTTCTTATCGTTGCCGCTGCCGTGCGACGAGAAGGAGAGCATGGCGACGGCGGGATCGAGCGCAACGATCTCCCGCGCGGTCTCCGCCGAGGACATGGCGATTTCGGCGAGTTCTTCCGCCGTGGGACAGATGTTCAGGCCGCAGTCGCCGAACACCAGCGCGCCGTCGGGGGCGAAAGCGTTGCCTCCCTCGGGCGCGATCAGCACGAAGCAGCTGGAAACCAGCTTGGTGCCCGGCGCGGTCTTGATGACCTGCAGCCCGGGGCGCAGCGTGTTCGCCGTGGAGTGGCAGGCACCCGAAACGTAGCCGTCCACGTCCCCGCTCTTGAGCATGAGCGCGCCGAACATCGTCCTATCGTGCGCCTGGCGGAGGGCCTCCTCCTCCGTCATGCCCTTTGCCTTCCTGAGTTCATACAGGAGTTTGGCGTATTCCGCCGTCTTTTCGGACGTATCGGGATCGACGAGCTCGATGCCCGTCAGATCGACGCCCGGCGCGACCTTTTCGCATTCGGCTCTGTTGCCGATGAGCACGATCTTTGCCAGCCCCTCTTTGGTCACCTGCGCCGCCGCTTCCACAACGCGCCTGTCCTCCCCCTCGCAGAGCACGATGGTCTTATGCGCCGCCCGGGCGCGCTCTTTGATCTTGCGCAACAAATCGATCATTTTTTCAAAATCCTCCTGGGTTTCAAACAGATATTTTTTCTTTACTTGCGGACGAAAGTATGCTATACTGAAATTGCAAACTTTTCGCAAGAAATATTTATGAATATTTCTATTATACTCTTCCTTTCGACAATTGTAAAGCAAATTTTTATGAAAAAACAGGACATAAAACAAGAGAAAACAATTTGTGCCGTCATATGCGAATACAATCCCTTTCACAACGGCCACCGCCGCCAGCTGGAAGAGATCCGCGCCCGCGCGGGCTGCGATTTCATCCTCTGCCTGATGAGCGGCAACTTCGTGCAGCGGGGCGAGGCGGCGATCTTGGACAAGCACACCCGCGCGGCGCACGCGATCTTGGGCGGCGCGGATGCCGTGCTGGAACTGCCAGCGCCCTTTGCCGCGGCAAACGCCGAGATGTTTGCCGGCGGGGCTATGAACATCCTTTCCCGCATTCCCGCCGTCAGAAAACTTGCCTTCGGGTGCGAATGCGGGGACGCGGAAGATTTTGCCGCCGCGGCGCGCCTTTCCCTCGAAGAGCCGCCCGCATTCAAAGAAACGCTGCGCAGAGAACTGGACGGCGGGCAGTCCTTTGCCAAAGCGCGCTTTGCCGCCCTGAAAGCGGGCATGCCCTTTGCCGATGAACGATTGTTTTCCGCGCCGAACAACATGCTCGGGATCGAATACGCCAAGGCGATCCTGCGGGCGGGGGCGGACATGGAGCTGCTGCCCCTGCGGCGGGCGGGAGCGGGCTATGCCGACGGGGAATTGTACGAAAATCTTTCTTCGGCTTCGGCGATACGGAATGCCGTTTACGCGGGGGGCATGTCCGAAAAGATTCAAAAAAATGTGCCCGATTTCGTCTTTGAGAGCCTGCCCGCCGCCCTCGATGCAAGCGCGGCGGAAAAGTTAGACGCGATGGAGTACCATGCCCTCGTCGCTGCCCCCGCCGAGCGGGTCGCGGCGGCGCCCGACTGTTCGGAGGGATTGGAACACCGATTGCAGAACCTGACGGAGGAATGCTTTACGGCGGCGGACATCGTGCAAAAAGCGACTTCCCGCCGCTACACCGCCGCGCGCCTCAGGCGCATCCTGCTTTCCCTGACATTGGGATGTACGCGATCGGACCAGAGGATCTTTTTAAGCGTTCCGCTCTACTGCAGCGTGCTGGCGGTGAACGACGCAGCGGCGGACGAAATGCTGGGCCTTTTGAGCCGGAGCGGGCTGCCCCTCCTGACGCGCAAAGGCGACGCGGACAAGCTGAACGGCGAAGCGGCAAGATGCTTTGCCCTGACCGAACGGGCGGATAAAATTTACCGCGCCCTCTGCCGCCGGCCGCTGAATGGCTGTACCGCCCGCTTTGTGCGGCGGTGAACCGCCCCGCCGCCCCTTTCCCCGCATCGCCCGAAATTTTTGCCGCGGAGCGCGGCATACATAATCGGCGCGCAAACGGGAAATACTGCAAAGGTATGAAGGGCGAAAAAGGCGAGCAAGAAAAAAACGGCGGATATACGGAGCTGCGAAAGGCAAGGAAGCCTTCCTTTGTGCGGCGGATGCGGGCGCAGGCACGCGCGCACAAGGCGACCTTCCGCGTCTATCTCGCTCTGCGCATCCCGGTCGCCGCCGCCCTCTGCCTGGCGCTCCTCGGCGGCCATTGGGCGACGGCGTTTTTCTGCGCCCTGACCCTCGTTTTATTCCTCCTCCCCTTCTTTGTGGAGGAGGCTTTTCGCGTGGAACTGCCCTCCACGCTGGAGATCATCATTCTGCTGTTCATTTTCTGCGCGGAGATCCTGGGCGAAGCGGCGTCTTTTTACGTCAACTTTCCCCTCTGGGACAGCCTGCTGCACACGGTCAACGGCTTTCTGTGCGCGGCGATCGGATTTGCCCTCGTCGACCTCCTCAACCGCCGCAGGCGGAAATTCTCCCTCTCCCCCCTCTTCCTGACCGTGGTCGCCTTCTGTTTTTCCATGACCGTGGGGGTGCTTTGGGAATTTTTCGAGTTTTTCATGGATGCCGTCTTTCACACCGACATGCAAAAGGATTTCCTCATCGACGCCGTGCGGAGCGTCCTCCTGGACGAAAGCCGCAGGAACATCGTCATATCCATCGAAAACATTGCCCGCACCGTCTTGTATGACGCCGACGGCAACGCACTGGCAACCATCGAAGGGGGCTTTTTAGACATCGGCGTCATCGACACCATGAAGGACCTCATCCTGAACTTTATCGGCGCGCTCGCCTTTTCGGTCATCGGCTATCTCTATGTGCTGAAACGGGGCAAGGGAAAATTTGCGCGGCAGTTTATCCCCACCGTCATCCGGGAAGGAGAACAAAAAGAGCTCCGGCCCGACAAGGAGACCGGACCGGAGGGAGGGAAGATGATGAAGGGAATGCAGCCGCCGATGTACCCCCCCCCGGGGGCATAGCCCTGTGCGGAAAGCTTATCCAACCTTTCGCGGGTCGTCACGTCGCAGAGCATGGAGTCGTAAAAGACCGGGCTGGTCGAATAGGCAGACTTGACCACGACGAACACGGCGAGGAATACGATCCGGGGCAGCGGCGCGCCGATCAGGGTAAACGCCGAGTTACCGACGTCGTATAAGATCCAGCTCTTTTCCAGGGGCGTCATCTTTTGTTTTTGCGGCCGTGCCGCATTTTTCACCGTGTCTTTCGCATGATTTGCAGCCATGTATATCTCCTTTTACTCGTAATCCCGTTTCAAGCGTTCGGGCGGTTCCCCTCCTTCCGGCAAAAACCGATCGTACCATTCGATGCGCCCGACGGCCGCTTCGACCGCTTCCCCGAACGCGGCGCGCGCAGCAGGAAGTTGTAAAACTTCATGGAGCGTATGGCCTTTGCCGCCTTCCTTTGACCGACCCCGAAATAGGCCGCCGACACGTCGGCATTCGCCTCCGTATATAAAAAATTCACAACTTTTGCAATAAAAATGTCATTTTTTTGTAAAATTACTTCTTGACGGCGGCAAGCGATCCCTTTCCGCGGAAAAGAAAGCCCGGCACGAATAACGGGCGCGTATACCGCCTGAATTGCCGGAAAAAAGAAAAGCGGGCGCCGCAATGCGGCGCCCGGTCCTCTTCTCTTTGACCGACGGAATTTATTTTTCGTAGCCATTCGGGTTCATGCTCTGCCACTTCCACTGGGACGCGCACATCTCCTCGATGCCGTACTTTGCCTCCCAGCCGAGTTCCTTTTTGGCCTTTTCCGCCGAGGCGTAGCAGGCGGCGACGTCGCCGCTGCGGCGGGGCGCGATGTGGTAGGGCAGTTTTTTGCCGCACGCCTTTTCAAAGGCGTGAATCATGTCGAGCACGCTGTACCCCTTACCCGTGCCGAGGTTATAGATATACACACCGTTCTTTTCGATCTTGTCGAGCGCGGCGACGTGCCCGCGGGCGAGATCCACCACATGGATATAGTCGCGCACGCCCGTGCCGTCAGGCGTGGGATAATCGTCGCCGAACACCCCGATTTCTTTAAGTTTTCCGCTCGCCACCTGTGCGACGTAGGGCATGAGGTTGTTGGGAATGCCGTTGGGATCCTCGCCGATAAGCCCGCTTTCGTGCGCACCGACGGGATTAAAGTAGCGCAGCAGCACGACCTGCCACTCGTTGTCCGCCTTATAGATGTCCTGCAGGATGCGTTCCTGCATGAGTTTGGTCGAGCCGTAGGGATTGGTCGTCGACAGGCGGCAGGTTTCGTCGAGCGGGAGCCGCTCGGGCTCGCCGTACACCGTGGCGGAAGAACTGAAGATGATGCTCTTGACGCCGTGCTTTCCCATGACTTCCAGAAGGTTCAAGGTGCCGCCGATATTGTTTTGATAGTATAAGAGCGGCTTGCGGCAGCTTTCGCCCACGGCTTTGAGCCCCGCGAAGTGGATGACGCTGCCGATGTCGTTTTCGGAAAACACCTTTTCGAGCGCCGCCTTGTCGCAGATGTCCGCCTCGTAAAATTTGACGGGCTTGCCCGTGATCTTCTCCACCCGTTTCAGGCTTTCGGGGGAAGAATTGCAGAGATTATCCGAAACGACGACGCCGTAGCCCGCGTTCTGCAGTTCCACGACGGTGTGGCTGCCGATGAAGCCCGCGCCGCCCGTGACGAGAATTTTTTTGCTTTTGTCCATATCATGATTCTCCTTGCTGTCATTACCGAAAGTATACCCCTTTCCGAAGGCTTTGTCAAGGAGATGGACGGGCAAACAGGGCCGTAAAACGGTCTTTTATTCCACCGTGACGCTCTTGGCGAGGTTGCGGGGACGGTCGGGGTCCAGCCCGCGCGCGAGCGCCGTATGATAGGCGAAGAGCTGCAGCGGCACCTCGGACACGAGCGGATAATACTTTTGCGGACAGGCGGGGAGTTGAATGACCGCGTCGGCGGGGATGTCGGGAAAGGGCGTGACGGCGATGACTTTTGCCCCGCGGGAACGCACTTCGCAAACGGCGTTTTTGCTCTTTTCTTTCAGATTTTTTTGCGTGACGACCGCAACGACGACGGCGTTTTTGTCCATGAGCGCAATGCTGCCGTGCTTGAGTTCCCCCGCGGCATACCCCGCGCTCGGCAGATAGGACACCTCGCGGAGCTTTAAGCTGCCTTCGAGCGCGGAAGGATAGTCGGCGCCGCGGCCGATGAAATAGATCCCCTGCGCGCCCGCCACGGACGCGGCGAGGCGGCGGATGTGCCCCTCCTCCCGCAGCAGCCTTCGGTGCTCTGCGGGAAATTTTTCCAAAAACGCCGCGCGACCGCCCCGCAAAAAGGCGGCGAGGGCATAGAAAAAGGAGAGCTGGGCGGCATAGGTCTTGGTCGCCGCCACCCCCACTTCCACACCCGCGGCCGTTAAAAACCGATAGTCGGCAAGCCGCGCGAGGGAGGAATAGCCCGCGTTGGTGAGCACGGCGAGCCGCGCGCGCCCCTTTTTTGCCAACAGTCCCGCGGCGAGGGTGTCCGCCGTTTCCCCGCTCTGGCTGACCGCCAGAACGAGCGTATTTTTGCCGAGCAGCGGCCGGCGGCAGCAAAATTCGCTGGCAAGTTCCGCCGTGACGGGCACGCGAAGCGCCTCCTCGAGCAGGTCCGCCCCCGTCAGCGCGCTGTGGTACGCCGTGCCGCACGCCGCGATGCAGATGCGGGAGAACATGCCCGCGTCGGCCGCCAGCCGCGCCCCTTCCCCCGCGTCGAACCCCTTCGCCGTATCCGAAACGGCGCGGCCCTCTTCGCCGATCTCCTTGCGCATGAAGTGGGCATACCGCCCCTTTTCGACGGCGACCGAACGCACGGCGTTGTCGGTGAACGCGGCGGGTACGGGGTGCAGGGCAAAGTCGAATATCCGTACCTCCTCGGGCGAAAGGAGGGCGATCTCCCCGTCGGAGAGCACGCGGATCTTTTTGCACGCGCCGAGGGCGGGAATGTCGCTGGCGGCAAGCATGCCGTCCGTCGCCATGCCCGCGATGAGCGGGCTCTTCTGCCGCACGCATACCACGCGGTCGGGGTAGTCCGAACACAAGATGCAGAGGGCAAAGGAGCCTTCCAGCCGTTCCACCGTCCTCTGCACCGCCTCCAGAAGGTCCCCCCGATAGTGCGCCGCCAACAGGTGCGCCGCCGTTTCGCTGTCGGTCTCCGAAGAAAAGACATGCCCCATGTCCGCAAGTTCCTGACGCAATTGCGCATAATTTTCAATGATGCCGTTGTGCACGACGGCAAATTTACCGCAGACATGGGGGTGGGCATTTTTGTCCTCCGCCCCGCCGTGGGTCGCCCAGCGGGTGTGCCCGATGCCGCAATTCCCGGGCATGGTACGCACGTCTGCAATGGCGGATACCCTGCCCGCGCGCTTGACGCAGTCGATGCGCTGCCCGCTTAAGACGGCGATGCCCGCCGAGTCGTACCCCCTGTACTCCAGGCGGGTGAGCCCCTCGTACAATACGCCCGCCGCCTGCCGCCTGCCCGTATACGCAATGATCCCGCACATGATTCAAGCCTCCCCGCCCTTGGTTTCCATCTCCCGCCGCGCGGCGAGGACCAGTTCCTTCAGTTCCCCCGCCGCCAGGCGGCATGCCGCCGCGTCCCGTCCTTCGCAGAAGATACGCACGGCGTTTTCCGTGCCCGACGGGCGCAGAATGACCCGCACGCCGTATTTTTCCGCCGCCGCTTTGACGCCCGCCTGCACGGACGGGGCGGACGCCGCCCCCTTGTCGCACACGGGCACATTGACGAGCAGCTGCGGCAGCGGGCGATAACCCTCCAAAAGGGCGGACAGCTTCTTTTTTTCGCCGAGCATGATCTCCATGACCTTGATCGCCGTCAGGATGCCGTCCCCCGTGCCGGCGTATTTGCCGTAGATGATGTGCCCCGAAGGTTCGCCGCCGAGCGCGGCGCCCGAACGTTTCATGCCCTCGCGCACATATTTATCCCCCACCGCCACGCGTTCACAGCCGATCCCCCGCTTTTCGAGCGCGGCGCAAAGCCCGCTGTTGGTCATCACCGTGCAGACGATCCTGTTCCCGTCCAGCTCGCCCGAGCTTTGCAGATAGAGCGCGCTCATATAGAGGATACCGTCCCCGTCCACGACGTTCCCCCTTTCGTCCACGCAGATACAGCGGTCGGCGTCGCCGTCAAAGGCAAAGCCCACGTCGAGGGCGTGCGTCCGAACAAAGGCGGCGAGCACTTCCGGATGGGTGCTGCCGCTCCCGCGGTTGATGTTCAGCCCGTTGGGCGCGGCGTTGATGCAGTACACCTGCGCCCCCAGAGTGCCGAACACGCTCTGCGCCAGGGCGAATGCCGACCCGTTGGCGCAGTCCAGCCCGACCTTCACGCCACGGTAGGAAAAGCGGGAGAGGGAGATGAGGTAGCCCGCATAGCGGTTCCTGCCCTCGGTGTAATCCACCGTCCTGCCGATCTTTTCCCCCGTGACGAAAGCGGGCGGCGGCGCGGCTTTCAGGTACGCCTCGGCGCGGTCGATCATTTCCCCGCACGGCTTTTCGCCCCCCGCGTCCAGAAGTTTGATGCCGTTGTCCTGATAGCCGTTGTGGCTTGCCGAGATCATCACGCCGCAGTCAAAGCCCTCCGCGCGCACGATGTAGCCGACCGAGGGGGTGGTCGTGACGTGCAGGAGATAGGCGTCCGCCCCGCACGCCGTCAGCCCCGCCGCCAGAGCGTATTCGAACATATAGGAGGAGCGGCGGGGGTCCTTGCCGATGACCACGCGGCAGGTCTCGCCCGCCCCCGCCCGTTCGCGGCAGTATTCGCCGAGAAAACACCCCAGCCGAAAGGCATGTTCCGCCGTCAGCCCGACATTTGCTTCCCCGCGGAATCCGTCCGTCCCGAAAAATGTACCCATCCTGCGCCTCCCGCCGAAAAAATAACGATGTATTTTATGCAAAAAGCGGGCGGCGCGTTCCTCCGCCGGGAAGAAGAGCGCACACGACGGCGCCA
>CAZTND010000024.1:0-22347 GCA_964615285.1 uncultured Clostridia bacterium | reverse complement strand
CATACCTCGTAAAACAAAAAACAGCCCGTTTTGTTAGGCTATCTAACATTATTATTTTGTTAGGCTATCTAACATTATTATATTTATTTCCCCGGAATTGTCAACGAAAATAAAGCATGAAAAAATAAATTTTTTTCACAAAAAAACAGCTGTCCGCGGCGACGGACAGCGTTTTTTTACACCCGATCGACAAAACGCCGCTCCCCTTTCCGGGAAAAGGAAGCGGGGCGGCGGCGTCTTTTAAGCCACCGGGAAGGCGGCAAGGAAGATCAGCCCGATCACCCAGGTGGAAACGGAAATTTCCCTGACCTTGCCGGTGCAGACCTTGACCGCAATAAACGTGATCATGCCCACGCCGATGCCCTTGGAGATGGAATATCCGAGCAGGATCACGACGAAGGTCATGAAGGCGTTTATCCCCATGCCCGAAGCCTGGGCGAGCGGCATGCGCGCCGGAAACGCCATCAACAGCGTGCCCGTTATCGCGCCGATGGCGGTCGCGATCTACGCCGCGCCGTAGGGAGCGGCGCTGTCCTTGATGACGCCCGAAAACATGTCCGCGTTCACCATGAGGATATAGGCCATCGCCATAAACGCGACCAGCCCCGCCACGATCTCGGTGCGGTAGTTTGAACCGCTCCTTGTGATGCCGAACCAATCAACTTTCCGCCCAGCCGACGACCAAGCCGTTCCAGCCGATCTGTCCCAGATAATAATCGGACACGATCAAATCCCTTTCCCCTTCCGATACTTCGATCCCCGACAGGTCAAATTCGACTTCCACGACGATCCAGCCGCCATACGTTCCGAAATATGCGACGATCTCACTTTCGGTGACCGTACAATCGACATGCGCCGCCCGATACCTGTCCTCAATATATTTCTCAAAATCTTTCAGGATGGTATTTTTCTGTTTTTCCGAAAGTTCTTCGGTGACGGGCGCAACCGTGTATTCGATCGTTTCCGGTTCCGCCCCGTCCTCCGTGACGACCTGCAGGCTGCCGTTCCTAAGCGCCGCGATATGCCGCAAATCCTCTTCGCCGATCACGCCGCCGGATACGAGCGCCTCCAACGTGCGGATCCTATCCGCCGAAGCGCAGGCCGAAAGCGAAAACAGCGCCGCGGCAGCCAGAGCGCACACACAAAAAATAATTCTGCTACAAATTTTCATTTCCATGTCCTCCTTTACAGACAATTTCTTTCAAAAAAATATTCCCCGCACCTCTCTTCGGGCGGCACCCCCTCATCCGAGGGGCGCATAGCCCGTCTTTTCGACGAGTTCCTGCCCCTGCGGGGAGAGGATCCATTCGATGAGCCGCGCGACGTCCCCCTCCGGCCGGCCGTTGGTCACCGCGTAAAAGTCGGCGACGAAGGGATAGGCGCCGCTCCGGATGTTTTCGTCGGTGGGCGCAACGCCCTCCACGGACAGCAGCTTGGTGTCCGGATTGGCATACATGGTCTGCGCGAAATAACGATAGGAATAGCCGAGCGCGGGCTGCACGCCGTTATACCACACCGATACCTGCTGCATGAGGCTGTTGGAACCGACGAGCGAGGCATCCGGCAGGGGCTGGGGCGCCTGAATGGGCATGTCGCCCATCACGTTCTGCAGCCCCGTCTGGCTGCCCGAGCCTTCGGGCCGCTGAAAGGCGATGATGTTTCCCCCTTCCGCCCAGCCGAGGGTGCTCCACTTTGCCGTCTTGCCCGAGTAGATATTACGGATCTGCTGCACGGTGAGATCTTCGACGGGGTTGCTCTTGCCGACGATGAACACGAACGCCTCCCGCCCGATGGGCGTGAAGCACAGATCCGCCCCCGCCGCCTGCGCCGCCTGCAACTGCTTTTCCGACGGCCCGGCGACAAAGATCACATCGACTTCGCCCGCGATGATCGCCGCATAGGCGTTGGAGGTGTTGGTGCAGCGCACGGCGTCCTCCGTATAGTCCGCCTCCTCGTAGACCGCCTGCGCGAAGGCGGCATAGAGCGGATAGAGCGCGGTCGCGCCGTCCAGGACGGGCAGGTCGCCCGCAAGATGCAATTCCGCCTCTTCTTCGAGCCGCGCCGCCTCGGAACCCTCGGCAAAGGGAGCATAGACGGAGAGGTCGGGTCCCGCCTCTTCATCGGAGGCATGCCCGTAATCGATCCACCAATTGCCGCGCAGGGCGTTGGGGAAGAGCGCCGCCGCCAGAAAGACGAAGAGCGCCAGGACAACGGCGACGGGCGCGGTGCGTTTGCGCCAGCGGATCCAGAGCAGGGCGGCTGCCCCGCCCGCAAACAGAAAGGCGAAGGCGACAGGGATCGCGCCGACGATGTTGTCGATCTGCGTCCACTGCTGCCAATACTCATACCGCCAAAGCACCCAGAAGGAAAGGCCGCATGCCGCCGCGGTGAGGACCGCGCGCAGGACGATGAAAAATATCCTTTTTGATTTCCCCTTCTTTTCGGTCATGGTACCCCTCCTTTACATCAAAGAGATGACAAACACGCCCGTACTGAAGAGCGCGATGACGGTCACCAGCGCGACGATGGGCAGGACGATGGCGGCAATGCTCAGCCCCACGCCCCAGGCGCCGATCTTCTCCCTTCCCTGCCCCAATGCGGCAACGGCAATGACGATGCCCGCGATGGGCGCAGCGATCGCCGCCAGCAGCAAGAGAAGTCCGAGCGGCGTGAAAAAGGAGGAGACCACCGCCAACCCGCCCAAAAGCGCGAGGGGCACGCAGGCAAGATCCGCCGCCAGCGCGAAAATGGGCAGCACGGAGCGCGGCCTTTCGAGGGACGCCAATTTGTTCTTCAGCCCCACACAGAAAAGCACGATGCCCGCGACGGCGGGGAGAAAACAGAGGAGCATGAGCGCGCCACCGCCGCCGAAGGGCACCAGGCAGACGACCGCCAAAGCCGCAACGCCCAGACAGACGGCCGCCGCGGCGAACAATTTTTTGCCCTTGCGCGCACAGCTCTGTTTCCGCTGCCATTCCTTCCAGAACGCGTCTTCAGGGGGCTCTTCCTCCCGCGGCGCTCGGCCCCGGGGCGCGGGATTCTCCTTCTCCGCTCCGGCGGGCGGCCGGACCGCCTTTTCTTCCCCTTTCGCTTCATTGAGATCGTCTTGATCTTTCAACATATCGTTACCTCCTGCGGCGGCGCGCCCGTCCCGAAAGACCTGCGGCGCCCGCCCCTTTCCGGCGCGGCTCTTGCCCCGCCTGCCCCTCTATTGTACGCCGTCCAACGCCCGATGACAAGGCACAAAGGAGGAAAATATCGTTCCTCTTGCCCTTTCGACAGGCAAAAATCGTTCCTCTTGCCAAAAAATCGCCAAAAAATGAGCCCGGATATACTTTTTCCGGGCTCACGCAAGAAATTCGGTTGTCTTTCGCGTTTCGGCGATCCACAGGGTTCCGGCCCCGCGGACGGGCGGCGTATTTGGAGAAAAAACGGCGCAATCGGAAGGTCCCGAGGCGCAAAGCACCTCTCTTGCATCAAAAAAAACGCCGCTTGCAAAGCGGCGTCTGTCATATATCGCTCTTTCGTTATAAAAATTGCAGGACGTCCACGAGGACGGCAAAGCCCAGAATGAGCAGGAACCCGACGGCATGGATGACGGCTTCCACCTTGCGGTTGACGGGTTTGCCGCGCACCCATTCGATGGCGGTGAACACCACCTTGCTGCCGTCGAGAGCGGGAATGGGCAGGAGATTGAACACCGCAAGATTGACGCCGATGTACGCCGCGATCTCTAAAAAGGGCTGCAAACCGCGGGCGGCGATCTGCGACGTGACCGTGATGGTCGTGATCGGCCCGCCGAAGGCGTCCAGCCCCAGGGCGCCCATCAGGAGCTCGCCGAGCACTTGAAAGATCGCGCCGGCGATGCGGAAAGAGTAGAGAAAGGCGTTGCCGATCGTCTGAAAGAAGCCGAACCGATAGGACGTGGAATAGATGAGGTAGGTCGGGTTGCCTTCCCCGTCCGTCGTCACGTTCCCCTCGCCGTCCGTCTGCTTGGCGATGCCCAAGGCTTCCCAAAGACGGTCGGTGTCGGCGCTGTTTTCAAAATCGGTCGCACGGCGGAGCTGGATCATGACGTCCGTCTCCTCCCGCGCGCCCGTTTCGTCCGCGATGCGCGACACGCGGAAAGGCACCAATTCCCCCTCCTGTCTGTCTTTGACGGCATTCATGAGGTCGGTGGTCATGTATATCCCCTTGCCGTCCGCCTCCAGAATGATGTCGCCGTTTTGGAAACAGTATTCCGCCGCGACGGAATCGGTCGGCTCTACGGCGTACGTCATCAGCATCAGCTGCCCGAAGGCGAAAAAGGAGATAAAAATAAAGAGGAGCGCCAGCAGATAATTCATGGCGGCGCCCGAAACGAGTACGATGATGCGCTTCCAGGGCGCCTGGTCGCAGAACCGGCCGGATGACTTTTTGTCCTGCGGCTTCGTTTCTTCCGCCGCCGCGGGCATTGCCGCCGGGCGAAGGGCCTCGTCCGTAAAGACCTCCGCCATGCCGTTATCCTCGGACATGGCGTCCTTCTTTTCCGCCTTTTCCCGTTCTTCCTCCAACCCGTCCTCGTCCTCGAACGCGCAATAGCCGCCCAGGGGGATGAGGCGCAGGGAAAACGTTTCGCCCGTCTTTTTGCTCTTGCGGCGGAAGAGGGCGGGGCCGAACCCGACCGAAAACTCGTTGATCCTGAATTTCAATATCTTCCCCGCGATATAGTGGCCGAACTCGTGCACGGTGACCATGATGAGCAGGATGAGGACGGCCAACAGCACCGAACCGACCCCCGCCCAGAACGAGGAAGCCGCCAAAAGATTATTCAACATGCCGGATGATCTTTCTTGCCTCCTCCCGCGCCCTGCGGTCGACGCCGCAGAGGCTGCCGTAATCGTCCGCCCGCGTCCTTTCGGTGCGGGACAGCACCTCTTCGATGACCTGCGCGATCTGCGTGAAGCCGATCTCTTTCCGTAAAAACGCCCGCACCGCCTCTTCGCCCGCCGCGTTGAGCGCGCAGGGATAACCGCCGCCCGCTTCCCCCGCCGTCAGGGCGAGGTCAAAGCAGGGAAACGCCTTGCGTTCGAGGGGCAGAAAACGTATCTCGCCGAGGGCGGCGAAGTCGGGGATCTTCAGCCCCGCGGGCAACCGCTCCGGATAGGTGAGGGCGAGCTGGATGGGCACTTCCATGCTGGGATACCCCATCTGCGCCAGCACGCTGCCGTCAGCAAACGCGACCATGGAATGGACGATGCTCGTCGGCTGGACGACCGTGCGGATCCTGGAAAAGGGCGCGCCGTACAGCCACTTCGCCTCGATGACTTCAAAGCCCTTGTTGAGGAGGGTGGCGCTGTCCACGGTGATCTTTTGCCCCATCTGCCAAGTGGGATGCCGCAGGGTCTGCTCCACCGTCACATGTTTCAATTCTTCCGGCTTTTTTCCGTAGAAAGGGCCGCCGCTCGCCGTGATGATGAGCTCTTCAAACTTTGCGTGCCGATCGAAATGCAGCGCCTGCCAAATGGCGGAATGCTCACTGTCCACGGGCACGAGCTCGACGCCCTTCTCTTCCGCCAACCGCATGACGAATTCGCCGCCGCAGACCAGCGTCTCCTTGTTGGCGAGCGCAAGTTTTTTGCCGCACCCGATGGCTTTCAGCGAATATTTGAGCCCCGCGAACCCGGATGCGGCGACGAACACGACGTCGCACTCCTCGATGCAGGCAAGCGCCTCTTCCTCCCCTTCCGAAAAGGAAACGCCCTCCGGCGCGGGGGGCATGCCCGAAAGCAAGCCCTTTTGTATCAATACGGCGCGGCGGGGGCGGAATGCGGCGACCTGCCGGAAAAACAGTTCCCGACTGCTGTGCGCGACGAGCGCGGAAAAACGAAATTTATCGGGATACCGCCCGACGACGTTGCAAACCTGTCTGCCGATGGAGCCCGTGCAACCGATCAAAGCAATGGAAATCATCTCTTCTTTTTCTCCGGTAAATAACTGTTCCGGCGGGAAAAACACGCCCTTGCGCAGTAGGAAATGCCTGCCGCGGCGGCAAGCATTTTTTCTGCAAATAATATATGTCTTTCACAAAACATTTATGCCGATGAGGATATAAAACACGGCATAGACCAGCACCGCGGCGTACATGGTCCCGTCGATGCGGTCGAGGATGCCCCCATGCCCGGGCAAAATGTTGCCCATGTCCTTGATGCCCTCCTTGCGCTTGACGGCGCTCTCCACCAGGTCGCCGAATTCGGTGAACAGGGAAGCGCCCGCGCCGATGAGAAGATATATCCAGAGTTTTTCGTAGGGCAGGCCGCCGCCCGCGGCGAGATGATAGAGGAAAAAGAGCACGAGCGCGCCCAGAACGCCGCCGACGATCCCGCCGATGCAGCCCACCACCGTCTTTTTGGGCGAGATGTGCGGAGACATTTTGCGCGGGAATTTTTTGCCCAAAGCCATGCCGAACACATAGGCGAGCGAATCGGCGCAGGGCGAGATGACGAACACAAAGAGGAGCGCCAGCTCCGAATATTCCGTCAGATGGTTGCAGAGCACGATGGTGCCGATGAAGAGCGCGGGATAGACGCACGCGAGCAGGGCACAACCGACGCTTTCGAGGGAAGTCTTTTCGTACTGCACCACCAAAAGCGCGAAGAGCACCAGGCAGATGACGAAAAAGGAGATACCCATGACCGAAAGTTTATCGTATCCCACGGCATAGACGCTGACGTCGTAAGCGGGAATGCAGAGCAGGGAAAAGAGCAGGACGACCACCCGTTCCGCCGCCGTCAGCCGGCGCCCCAAGGCGCGCAGCATTTCGTAACACCCCACGGCGGAAAATGCCCACAGCAGGAAATCGAAGCTCAGAAAATTCCAGGGATACGGAAGATATATCTTGAGCAGAAAAAATACGACGAGCAGTGCGACGTAACACGTTCCCGTGATCAATCTCTGTTTCATACGCCATCCTCTTCCCCGTCAGACCTTTCCGAACCGGCGTTCGCGCGAAGCATAGTCCGCAAGCGCCGCGTCGAAATCTTTGTCCGAAAAGGCGGGGAACATTTTATCCGAAAAGTACAGCTCGGAATACGCCGCCTGATAGAGGAGAAAATTGGAGAGCCGCAGCTCTTTGCCCGTGCGGATGATGAGATCGGGGTCGGGCTGCCCGCCCGTATACAGGAGGGCGGCAAAGCTCTCCTCGGTCACCTTTTCCCCCCGCGCCACCGCCAGGTTGACCGCGCGGACGATCTCTCCCCGTGCGCCGTAGTTGAGCGCGATGTTGACGCACCGCTCGGTAAAGTGCGCGGATTCCGCCTTGCGCCTTTCCACCATTTCCCGGATGTCCGCGGGCAGGACGGAGATGTCTCCCAGAATGCAGAGACGGCTCTCTCTATCTATAATTTTGCGCGCATATTCGTCGAAATATTTACGGAAGAGCCCGAAAAGGGCATCCACCTCGTCCTTGGGGCGGGAGAGGTTCTCCGTGGAGAGCGCATACACCGTGACGGTGCGCACGCCCACGTCGAAGGCGTGCTCCAAGAGCCCGATCATGCGCTCCATGCCGCGGCGGTGCCCGAAAGAACGAGGCATGAAACGGTTCTTTGCCCATCTGCCGTTCCCGTCCATGATGATCCCCACATGCGCGGGAATGCGCGCCGCCGGAAGATTTTTTTCGTTGTCGTAAGCTGCCATCGCGTACACCCGGGCTCAGATGGTCATGATGTCCTTGGACTTCGCCTCGACCAGCTTGTCGATCTCCTCCACCGTCTTTTTGACCTGTTTTTCCACTTCGTCCTCGGCGTCGGCCGCCTCGTCCTCGGAAAGTTCCTTGTTGTTCTTCATCTTTTTGACGCCGTCCATCGCCTCGCGGCGGACGTTGCGCGCGGCAATCTTGGCGTCCTCGCCCATCTTTTTCACCTGTTTGGAGAGGTTTTTGCGGCTCTCCTCGGTGAGTTCGGGGAAGCGCAGGCGGATGACGTTGCCGTCGTTGGTGGGCGTCACGCCGATGTTGGATTGCAGTATGGCCTTTTCCACCGCCTTCAAAAGGGACTTATCCCACAGATTGATGACCAAGGTGCGGGCGTCGAGCGTGTTGACGTTGCCGAGTTCGACCAGGCGGGACATGCCGCCGTATGCCTCGACGCGCAGACTGTCCAGAATGCGGGGATTGGCGCGCCCCGCGCGGATCTGCGAATACTCTTCGCTGAGCGCGTTGACCGCGCCGTCCAGCTTTTCGGAAAGTTCCAGGAACAATTCTTCCAATTTTTCGTTGTCTACCATCGTTTCATCCTCCTCTCGGTGATTTTTCAGATTTTTTATTCCGACGAAAGAAACCCCGCCGTATACCATTTATTTTTTTATCGTTTGATGCCGTCCGAAGGCCTTTCGGGCCCCGGCGGGATCCTGAAGGCCGTCAGCCGGCGATGACCGTCTTGCCGTCGGTGATGATCGTTCCCATCTTTTCGCCGCAGACGGCGCGGATGATGGAATCCTTTTCCCCCAACGCAAAACAAAGGACGGGGATATTGTTGTCCATGCACATGGTCGCCGCCGTGGGGTCCATGGCTTTCAGCCCCTTGGAGACGACGTCCACATAGGAAATGGTCTCATATTTTTTGGCTTTCGGATTGGTCTTGGGATCGCTGTCGTAAATGCCGTCGATGTTCTTTGCCATGAGCAGAACGGCGGCGTTGATCTCGCAGGCGCGCTGCGCCGCCGCGGTGTCCGTGGAGCAATAGGGATTGCCCGTGCCGCAGGCCATGATGACGATGCGCCCCTTTTCAAAGTGATGGAGCGCCTTGCGAAGCACATACGGCTCGGCGACGGAGATCATGTTGAGCGCCGTCTGCACGCGGGTGGGTATGCCCCGCTTTTCGATGGCGTCCATCATGGCGAGCGCGTTCATGACCGTGGCGAGCATACCCATCTGGTCGGCGGTGGCGCGGTCCATGTTGGTCCCCTGCCGGCCCCGCCAGAAGTTGCCCCCGCCGATGACGAGCGCGATCTCCACGCCCATTTCGTGCACGGCGGCCAGCTGTTCGACCACGCGCGAGATGACCTCTTCGTTCAACCCGAACCGCTGCTCGCCCGCCAGTGCTTCTCCCGACAGTTTCAGCAATATCCTCTTGTATTTCGGCTGCATTTTCTTCTCCTTGCCCGAGGTTTCCCTGTTATTTTTCCCATTATAGCATATATTGCGGAAAATTGAAAGTGATTTTGCAAAGTTTTGCGATTTCATTTTTTGTCGCGCCCGACGCCCGTTCCCGCAACGCGCGCGCTCCGCCCTCAAAGGGAACAAATTGCAGCCCCATGCCCGAAAACGACGCAAACGCCCGCAACAAAAAAGGAACGGTCTGCGGACAGACGGCCCGTAAATCGTTCCTTTTGCTCTTTATTTTCCGGTGTCGACGGCATTGCCGCAATAGGGGCAAACGGCAGTGCGACCCCGATATTCAAAACTCGCGCCGCAATACGGACACTTCGCCACGCCGCCCGGCCCGTCGTCCTGCCCGTTTCCGCCAAAAGATCCGCCGTCGTTTTTACGCTTTTTATACCGGCGCACCCCGACGACGATCAGCACGACGGCGATGACCACCAGCAGCACAATGAACACGATGGCAAAGGGCGAGAGATATTCCCCGAACACTTCCTCCATATCCTCCACGACGATGACGACGGAGATCCCCGTCGTTTCCGTGAAGGCCGCCAGCGCCCCGTCGACGGTCGCTGCCGTCAGGGACAGATCCGTATAATTGCTGAGATGGGAATCGACCTGTATGTGATCTTCCCCGCAGGTAAAGGACGACGCCAGCCCCAGCGCCGAAACTTCGTCCGCCATGGTATTCACGATGCTCGCCAGATTTGTATCGAGAGAATACGCATAATAATCGGGAATGTTGTCGAGCACGGCCCTGCCGAAGGCGGTGTTCTCGTTGCCGAAAAGACTGTTGATCTGCGGTTGGACATGATCCCCCACCCAGGCAATGCTGTAATAATAATCGGCGTCCTCGTTGGTCAGGAACACGAGCAGCAAGTTGTCCTCATACGCCGTGGAGCCGCCGAATTCCGCCGCATATTGTTCGTCGGCATAATCCTGCAGCTTGGATTCGCTGTATGTGACCACGCCGCCCTGCGCCAGGGAAGAAAATCCCGCGCCGAAAAAGGCGAAAAACAGAATGACTGCCAGCAGAATGAGGATAAACGGCGCCAAGAAAAGGGACAGCAAACCGCCCAGACAGCCGCCGCCGAAAAAACGCGGGCCGAAAAACCCGAACCGACGGGGCCCGCGCGGGGGCCTGCCGCCCCAGCCGCCGCGTCCGCCGCCTGCGCCGCGTCCGCCTCCGAATCCGCCTGCATTTCCTCCGCCACCGGGTCCCGGCATAATTTTTTCCTCCTTGTTCTCTGAAAACTTTTATATTCTCATATATACCGCAATTGCGGCATTTTCAAACGCAAAAGCAAAATTTTTTACAAGAACAAGAAAAGGAGCGCAAGGCCGACGAGCGCCGCGGGCAAAAGAAAAAGCCCCAAAAACGTAAAAAGACAGCAAGGCCTGCGATGAGGACGGGGACCGCCCGGCCCGCCATGAAACCCTCCCGGGCCTCCTCCATGAAACCCTCTCGGGCCTCCTCCGCGAGGTCCTCCGCGAGGTCCTCCGCCCGGTCCGCCTCCCGGACCGCCGCGTCCGCCTCCGAATCCGCCTGCATTTCCTCCGCCACCGGGTCCCGGCATAGTTTTTTCCTCCTTGATCCTATCGATCCGTTATATTTTATATTTTGTATTATATATCTTACACCTTTCCGATGGAATTGTCAAGGGTGAAAAGATAAAATCATTGTGAAAAAACATAAGGAAGGCGCAGATTCCGCCTTCCTTTGTCCTTACTTGTTTTGTCTTGTCTTGTTCCGCGCCCGTTATTCGGCAACGGGATAGACGGACACGCACTTATCGTATTTGCCCGCTCTTTCAAACTTCACAACGCCGTCCACGAGGGCAAACAGGGTGTCGTCCCTGCCGATCCCCACGTTTTTGCCGGGATGGATCTTGGTGCCCCGCTGCCGGACGAGAATGCCGCCCGCGAGCACTGCCTGCCCGTCGGTGCGCTTGACGCCGAGGCGTTTGGCTTCGCTGTCCCTGCCGTTGTGCGAGGACCCCGTACCTTTTTTATGAGCGAATAAACTGATGAATATCATTTTTATTTCTCCTTATACTCCTTAAAACTCTCTTGTCCCGCCGGTTCACAGCGAAATGCTTTCGATCTTGACCGCGGTGAATGGCTGCCTGTGCCCCTGCTTCTTACGCTCGTTCTTCTTTGCCTTATACTTGAAAACGACGATCTTTTTGAACTTATCCTGCGCAACGACGGTTGCCCTGACTTTGGCGCCGGACACTTCCTGCCCGATCTTCACGCCGGCGTCGTCCGCCACCATCAGCACATTCAGTTCGACTTCGGCTCCGACCTCCGCGTTCAGCTTTTCGAGGCGCACGGTGTCGCCCTCGCTGACCTTGTACTGTTTGTTGCCGTTCTCGATGATTGCGTACATAAGAATGTTTACCTCCTCTTCCCAGTCTCGAAGAACCCGGGCGGCGGAATTTTCCGCGCTTTGAAAAAAGCCCGTTTCTGTCGGCTCGGAGTATAATTTACCATATTATGCGGCGATTGTCAAGCCGTTTTGATGTAAAACGACGGTTTTTTTCGGAAAAAATCGGTAAACCGCCCTTCTCCCGGCACGGCTTTTCAGAATTTCCCGCGCCGCGCATACCCGCCCGATTTCCGCACATACTTCCGTAAAAGGAGTATATAAAGCCATGGAAAACAAAAAATCGAACAGTGAGACCCTGTCGGAGATCTACCGCAACGCGCAGCTCGCCCTGCAATCCATTTCGGACATCCTGCCCGAAACGGAGGACGAAAACATGAAGACGGAGATTTTGCGGCAGCACGAGGAATACGAAAAGATCTGTTCCGCCGCCGCCCTGCTCGCCCGCGCGAACGGGCAGGAGCTGAAAGAGCCGGGCCCCGTCAAGAAAGCAATGATGTGGAGCAGCATCAAGATGAACACCATGTCCGACAATTCCGCCCGGCACATTGCGGATATGATGATCAAGGGCACGGTCATGGGCATCACCGCGCTCAAAAAAACGCAATCAGACAGCGAAGGGCTTCTGGACAGCGAAGTGGACGCCCTTCTGAAAGAGCTCATCTCCCTGGAAGAGGGGTTTGAAAAAAAATTGAAAGAGTTTCTATGATCCCGTTTTATACGGGCATGCCCGCATTCAGAGGCGTAAAGACACAAGACGGCGCGGAACGTCCGTTTCCGCGCCGTCTTTACGGATGTTTCAATTGTAGCGCAGCTCCCGGGCGTTGGGCGGAAGGTCGAACGCCTCCCCCGCGGCATAGGAAGAAACCGTAAACTTTTCCTCGTGATATGTGCGATGGGGCACAAGGTACACCCTCTTGCCCGAATGCGCTTTCATATCTTTTTCCAGCATGCGGCGGGAAAGCAGGAACTCCATAACGCCCGCGTTCAGTTCGATGACCACGGCAGAAGCCCCCTGCGCCAGCCGTTCGAGCATCGCCGCGCGGATGAGACAGACGTTGAATTCATTGGAGAGAATATAACCGTTCAGACGGCAATGCGGGCAGGGCTGCAAGAGCTGCGACGCCACGCCGTTGCTCGTGCGCTTGCGCGTGAATTCCACCAGGCAGAGCTCGTTCATGGGCAGCACCTTGCATTTCACGCGGTCGCGGGAGAGGCACTGTTCGAGTTCCTGCGTGACCGCCCGGCGGTGCCGCTCGTCCTGCATGTCGATGAAATCCACGACGACGATGCCGCCCACGTCCCGAAGGCGCACCTGCCGCGCGATCTCCCGCGCCGCCGCGATGTTGGTGGCATATACCGTATCCTCGAGGTTTTCGTCCCCCAAAAACCGCCCCGTGTTCACGTCCACGACGGTCATTGCCTCCGTGCGCTCGATGATGAGATCCCCGCCGTTGGGCAGCGGCACGGTGCTTTCGGACAGGGCGCGGATCTGCCGGGCGATGCCGTATTGCGAAAACATGTCGTACTCCCCCGTGTACAGCTCGATCTTTTCTTTGTCGAAATCGGGCCGCAGGCGTATGAGGGCGACCAATTCGTCGTACAATTTGCGTTCGCCAACGACGATGCGCTCTATATCGTCGTTGAAATTGTCGCGCATGACGCGCACGGGCAGGTCGTATTCGCGGTGCAGCACGCTGCCGACGGAGGCGGTCTTGTTCCGCTCCAGCACGGACAGATAGATGTTCCGCAAATACTCCATCTCCGCGCGCAGGCGGGAAGCTTTGGCATAGGGCGCGGCCGTGCGCAGAATGAGCCCGTCCCCTTTGGCGCGCATGCCGTCCGCCGTGAAGAGGAGATTGTCCCGAAGTTCCGTTTCGCTGATCTTATGCGAAACGCCCAAAAAATCGGTGCCGGGAAGATAAATGAGGCTCTTCCCCACAAAGGAGAGTTTTGTCGTGATTTTGGCGCCCTTGCTGCCTCGGGGATTTTTTATCACCTGCACGATGAGCTCGTCCCCCTCCCGTACCCGCAGCGGCGCGCTTCGCGCCTTCCGCTTTGCCGGGGAAGAGGCGGGCGCGGGGGCGAACCCCGACGCGCCCGCGAAGGTGTCCCCGTCCGCAAGGCACAAAAAACAATTGCGCTCCAGCCCGCAGTCGACAAACGCCGCGTTCATGCTTTCGATGACGTTGACCACTCTGCCCTTGTAAATGTTGCCGACGATTTCCCTGTGTGCTTCATTCTCGATGCCCAGCTCGATCAGCCTCCCGTCCTCTACAAGGGCGGAAAGCTGCAGGCCGCTGTGGCGATCGAAGTAAAGTTCCTGTTTCATTTTGGATCTATGTAAACCTTATAAAAAATATTATGCGAACGAAAGGCGGACGGCGCCGCGCGAAAAACGTAAAAAACGGATTTTTTATCCCTATGACTCCCCATGAAAAGCCGCAAAAAACCCGTCGTTTTTTCATTATATCATACTTTCACCTCTTTTTCAACTCCTGCCGCCCTGTTTTTTGCTTTATTTTGCAAAAATTCCCCCAAAGTCTGTTCCAATTCGCTCTTTTCCAGCCAATCGCACAGTTCTTCCTGCCGCACGGCGGCAACGGGCTTTCCGTCCCCCGAAAAAACGTCGAGCACCAGATATTTGTCCCGGCGCAACAGGGGAATGACCTTGCGCACGGTGAGATCTTCCGAGACGGCGACCCGCCGCTCTTCCAGGCCGCGGGCGAGGTCGGCGGAAAGGTCGAAATGGATGCGCTCATAGCCGTATTTGTCCCCCTGCAGGCACCCCGTGCCCAAAAACAAAGCAAAAAACAGCAGGCTGACGTTGACCGTATAGAAACAGGAGAGCACAAAGCCGCCCAAAAGCAGAGCGCAGAGGGACAGCGAAAGCACCCGACAGACCAGCCATGCCCGTTTCCTTCCCCAAAAATGCGCAATGGCGCAGAAGGCGATCCTGCCCCCGTCCAGGGGCAGGGCGGGCAGGAGATTGACGAGGGCGAGGGACGCACAGGCGTATACGGCGGTATCGGTGAAGGCGTACGTTTCGGGGAAGAGCCACCAGAGCGCGACGAAGCCGAGGGCGGTGGCGCCGCTGACGAGCGGCCCCGCCGCGGCCACGCATATTTCGTCCTTTAAGGAGATGCTGCCGATGTCCCCGCGCACGACGGCGCCGTAGGGCATGAGCACGATGCGGTTGAGGGCATAGCCCCGCCGGGCGGCGGCAAAGGCATGGGCGCACTCGTGTTCGAGCGCGCTCAGCGTGAGCAGAAAAAAGACAAAGAGCTGCCCCGTGAAACAAAAATAAATGCCGGACACCCAAAAGAGCGGATGTACGGCAATTTCGGTCTTTTTTCCCCTTCTTTTCATTCGTTCCAACTCAGACAATTCTCCGCATCCACCGAATAACAGTTCAGCATTTCGCCGTCCTGGTAAAAGCTCACCTGCACGGCATTCCCGCCGTCGGTGTAGGCAAACGGCACGTTGGAGAGCACGGTGTCGCCCTCCTGATAGTATACCGTGGAGAGCCCCGTATAGACGCTCTCGAAGGTATCCGAATGGGCAATGACGACGGTATACGTTTCGCCGTTCTGCGTCACGGCGTCCACCGTGCCGTCGCAGGCGGGATAGACGCTGCATTCGGCGGTAAAAGAAAGGAGCCCCGTGGAGGAGACAGTGATGTCGATGTCGGCGAACTCGCTGACCACCCCCGAGAGGGTGAAATCGGAATAGGTGCGCGCCGCCGCGGCATCGCCCGTGTCGGGATTGAGTACCCCGCGGATGAACGTATTGATGGCGCTGTCGGACATGAACACGTTGGTCAGAAAGATGGTGAGACACAGCAGGCATGCCACGACAAACTCGGCAAAGAGCACGGGATGCATGCGCCGCTCGGGCTCTTCGTAGGGCGAGAGCGCCGTCTCCGTGACGGATTCGGCGGGCGGCGGGACGTCTCCGGAAGGCTCCGTCGCCGGTGCGGGTTCCTCGACAAACTCGTTTCCCGCATAGGTCTTATCCCGCGCGTGAGAGCGGTTTTCCATGCGTTCGTTGACCTTGCCGACCGCCTGCGCCTTGAGGTCGCGGAAACGGCGGCGTTTTTTCTTGACCACATTGACCGTGGCGACGGGTATTTCCAGCATTTCGGCATAATCTATCTCTTCGCTCATACAAAAATTTCCTCCTGAAAGGTTTTCTATGTCTACTATATGAGCAGATCCCGCCGTTTAGAATTAAAAAACAAATCGAATTTTGTTGTCTGCCGTCGGGCGCGGGGCGCGCTTTCCTTTTTCCATAATATAGCAGCGGCGGTTCAGCGGGCGAAGCGGCGCAATTTGAAGTGCGTGTAGAGCAGGGGATAGAGCACGCCGCCCGTTTGCAGGCAGACGAGGACCACCGAGCCGACGACGAAAGCCTGCATGCCGCACGCGGCAAGGACGAGGGAAAGACAATCGGTGCAAAGGAAGGAACACACGGCAAGCCGCAAGAGCGCCGCCGCGCAGCGGTCCTGTGCATACCGCCAGAGCGTCTTGTTTTTCATGGACGTCTTTGTGCGGAAACCCAGCCATGGGGTGGGTTTTTCGGGCGGACAGGAGAAGAGAAGGGCGCCGAAAAAGGCATAGCATGCGGGCAGCAGGCAGACGCCGCCAAGAAGGACAAACAACAGCCTTTCCGCCTGTGCGGAGAGAAAAAACCCGACGCCCGTCACCGCAAACAGGCTGACCAGGGCGACGCCAAGAAGCAGCAGCCATGTCTGCGCCGTGCGCTTTGCCCGCGCCGAAGAGAGAAGTTCGTCCAACCCAACGCCGAAAAGTTCGCTCATGCGCAGGAGCGTATCGACGGAAGGACAGCCCCGGCCCTGCTCGTAATTGGAGACCGCCTGACGGGTGAGAAAGAGTTTCTGCGCTAACTCCTCCTGCGTGAGTCCCGCCTCCCGCCGCATGATCTTTAATTTTTCGGAAAATTCCATTTCGCTCTCCTCCGCCGCTTCAAAAACAGCGCCGTTCTGTGCTGTTATGATAACACGGCGGCGGAAAAAAGTAAAGGGGCGAAGCAAAATTTTTGCAAAAAACGGGCGACACGATTACTTGCCACTGCTTGCAAAAGGGCTTTTCGGGCGCAAATTCGGGTAAAAATTCCGCCGTTAGAAAAAAATCGCCTTGCGGCGATGAAAAACGCAAACTCCGTTTGCCGGTTACAAGGCTATTTTTCCAAGGGGCGCTGCCCCTTGCATCCCCGCCGAAGAGAGCATCTCCCTTTGGGATCCCTGTTATCATCCCGTCCGGGGCGGGGCGTTACAGCTCGCCGCGCAGTTCGCCCACGAGCTGTTGCAGGGTCTTAACGACATATTCCGCCTGTTCCCGCGTATTGTCCCTGCCGAAGGTGAAGCGCACGGCACTGCCCGCGCGTGCCGCGGAAAAGCCCATTGCCGTCAGGACGTGGCTGGGCTCCAATGCGCCCGAAGCGCACGCGCTGCCCGCGGATGCCGCAATGCCCGCCATATCCAGCCGGTGCAACAGCACCCTGCCATCCACGCCCGCAAACGAGAGATTGGCGTTGGACGGGATGCGGCGGAGCATGTCGCCGTTGAGGGACGCCCCGTCCACATCGTTAAACACCAAATCCAGAAAATGGTCCCGTATATCGCGGACATACGCATTGTTTTTCTCCCGCTCTTCCGACGCAAGAGAGAGCGCCGCCGCCAAGCCGACCGCCCCCGCGGGGTTGGACGTGCCGCCGCGCAGACCCCGTTCCTGTTCGCCGCCGTGCACAAAGGGACAGATGGGCGTGCCCTTGGCGATGTACAGCGCGCCGACCCCCTTGGGGCCGTAAAATTTATGCGCGGATATGGACACCATGTCCGCTTGCAGGAGGATCTTTTTCATGTCCATGCACCCGGCAGCCTGCACGGCGTCGGTGAAGAACAGCGCGCCCGCCGCATGCGCCGCCGCGGCGATTTCGCACACGGGCTGCAGCGTGCCCACCTCGTTGTTGGCAGTCATCACGCAGACGAGCGCAACGCCTTCGTCCAGCGTGCCCTGCAGCGCAGAGACATCGATGATGCCGTCCGGACCGGGCGGGACGTACCGCACCGCAAACCCTTCCCGTTCGAGAGATCTTGCGCTTTCCAGCACGGCGGGGTGTTCGATGGCGGAGACCAGGATCCCCGCGCGCCCCGTCTTGTCGCGCGCGGCGCGCGCGGCACTTTTGACCGCCCAATTGTCCGCCTCGCTGCCGCTCGCCGTAAAATAAATTTCCGAAGGCTGCGCCCCCAGCAGCTGCGCCACCCGGTCGCGGGCGGCGTCCAGCTCTCTCAACGCCTCGCGACCGAAAAAGTGCGCGGACGAGGGGTTGCCGAATATCGTCGTCAGGCAGGGCGTCATGGCTTTGAGCACCCGTTTGTCGAGCGGCGTGGTCGCCGCATGATCCAAATATACTTTCATCCTTTCTTACACACCAGATCTTTGATCACTTCCCCCGCCATGATGAGCCCCATGACCGAGGGCACAAAGGAAACGGAGCCGACGACCTCTCCCGCGCGGACGGGGAGTTCGCGCGAAAAAACGGTTTTCACGCCCGTTTCCACGCCGCGTTCACGGAGCTTTCTGCGCACCGTGCGCGCCAGAGGACAGGCCTGCGTTTTTGCGATGTCCGCCACTTCAAATTTTTCCGGATCGAGCTTGTTGCCCGCACCCATGGCAGAGATGACGGGGATATCCGCCGCCCTTGCGCGGACGATGATCTCCACCTTGGCGGCGACGTCGTCCACGGCGTCCACGATATAGTCGTAGGCGGAGAAATCGAACTCCGCCGCCGTTTCTGCGTTGTAAAAACAGACCCGCGCCGTGACGCGGCAGTCGGGATCGATGTCGGCGATGCGGCGCGCCATGACCTCCGCTTTGGGCATGCCGACCGTCGAATGCAAAGCGACGATCTGGCGGTTGATGTTGCTCTCGTCCACGACGTCCTTATCCACGAGCAGCAGCTCTCCCACGCCCGCGCGCGCCAACGCTTCGGCGCAATAGCCGCCCACGCCGCCCACGCCGAAGAGGGCGACGCGGCTGCCCTTCAATTTTTCCACGCCGTCCGCCCCCAGGAGCAGGGCGGTGCGGGAGTACTGCTTTTTCATATTTTTTATTGTAACACTTTCCGTTTCGTTTGTCAAAAAAATTTTTTTGTGTTATACTGCTTTCATACGCTTGCAAGGAGAAAAAATATGACCGAAGAACAATACCGCGCGTGGAGCGAACCCTTTCGCCGGCACAGCGGCCTGCGCAAAGCCCTTCTCGTCTACAACCATGCCGCCACCTGGGGCATTGCCGCGGCATATTTCGCCGCGCTCTTTCTGCTCGCCGCCAGACGGGACGAGCGCATCTGGCGCGCCCTGCTGGTCCCCGCCGTCGCGCTGCTGCTCGTCACGGCGCTGCGCGCGGCCGTCAACCGCCCGCGCCCCTATGAAAAGCTGAACATCGACCCCCTTTTGGACAAGCGCAAACAGGGGAAGTCCTTCCCCTCCCGGCACACCTTCAGCGCGTTTGCCGTTGCCACCGTCCTGTTCTGGCTGCAACCGATCGCGGGCGGAACAACGGCCGTATTCTCCCTGCTGCTTGCCCTCACGCGGGTGGTGGCGGGCGTGCACTATCCCTCGGACGTCGCCGCCGGGGCCGTCCTCGGCGTTGCGCTGGTCGCCTTGGGGCTATACCTGCCGCCCCTTGCCTGAACCGTCAAAAACGAATATGCCGCCCGCGATCCTCCGCGGGCGGCTCTTTTTTACGGTCGTCTCCTCTTCATTATCCTTCCGCATTCTCCTCTTCTTCCGCCGGACGAGTTTCCAGGCAATCCTCCAAAAACTCCGTCCGCCGCCGCACGAGCAAAAGTTCCTGCCCCGCCTCGGTGGAATCGAACCGTTCGTTTTCCCGCTGCAGCCGGGCGATGCCGACCGCCTTGCGAAGGGCGAAGAGCGTGGGCACGAGCAGGACGACGGCGATGCCGCCGAACACGGCCGCCAGAATGACGAACAGATTGCCGCGGATGGAATTGACAAAACAGACGAAGAGAACGGCCGCCAGGGCACAGACGACGAAGGGCAGGCCCCATTTCAGCAGCAGCCCGTTCTGCGCGGCGGCGCGCTCTGCCAGCGCTTTGCCTCGCTCCGACTGTTCTTTGGCGTGCGCCGCCAGCAGTTTCTCTTCTTCCTGCCGCGCCGCAGCCTTTGCCTCCGCAATGCGCTCGCCGAACAGCTCCCGAATGCGCGAAGAAAAGGCGTCTCCCGCGCTGTTGCGGCACTGCCCGTAGACCTCGCTCAGCATGTCGGGCTCCTCCAAAGCCGTAAAATCCTCGCTGTACGCCCGCATATAGCCGACGTTCAGCGCAAGATCATCCGAATATATCTCGTTTGCCTGGGTAAAGCATTCGCGCGCCTTTTCAAAGTCCTTTGCTTCCAAGGCGGCGTCCCCCTCCCCGACAAGTTTTTCAAAGAGTTCCCTCTCCTTTTTTGCCTTCTCTTCCCGCCGGCGCACCGCTGCCGCCGCCTCCTCGGGAGAGAGCATGACCAGGGACTCGTCGTCCTCCTCGACCCGGGAAAAGTCCACGGGAACGGCGTCCTCGTCGACATAGTAGCCGTCCAGCGTGTAGCCCTCGTCCAGCCGCGCGCTGAGTTCGTCCAACGGCACCTCTTCCATCTCTTCAAGCGCCGCTTCCGGGGCATCCATGTCCGGAACTTCTATGACTTCCGCGCCCTCTGCGGGAAGACCGGCCGCGTCCGCCGCCCCGTCCTCGTCCGGACGGATCTTCCGTTTCAGCCCGAAGAGTTCCGCCTCTTCGTCGTTCAGTATCTTTTCGTCCATCGTCTTTAACCTCTTTTTCGGATTTTTTATTCTTTCCCCGTCTCCTCGTCCGTGAGGAAGAACGGATTGCGCCAGATCTTGCTTTTCTTCTTTCTCGTCCTTTCCGCCGCCGCGGGCGAAACGGTGCAGACGACCGTCGCGCGGCAGTCGCCGCGGTAGCGGCTCTGCGCCCATTCGCACAGTTCCCGCGTTTCAAACAGGGCGAACACCGCACTGCCCGAGCCGGTCATGCCCCAACCCAAGGGGGAAAACGCCGCGGCGGCGGCCGCCGCGCGCTGTACGGCGGGTTCCAGCCGGCAGGCGGGCGCATAGAGGGCGTTGTAAAAACACTTGCCCATCGCGGAAAAATCATTTGCCGCAAACGCCCGCAGGCAGTCCGCCGTATCCGTGCGCGCGCCGTCGGGGGCATTGTCGTATTCCCGGTAACATGCCGCCGTGGAGACGGCTGCGCGCGGGCAGAGAAGCAGGAACCAGAGCCGCGCGTTGCTTTCGAAAGGCTCCACGTTCTCGCCCCTGCCCGTCATGCGCGCAAACCCGCCGCCGAGCATATAGCCCGTGTCGCTCCCCGTCCGGTCGGCAAGCGCCTTGACGCCCGCAGCGTCCTCTATGCCGTACAACGCGGACATGCCCCTGAGGACGCCCGCCGCGTCGGCGGAAGAACCGCCCAGCCCCGCGCCCATGGGGATATTCTTGAACACCGTGACATCCGCGCCCTTCGTGCCGTATTTCTGCACGAACAGCTCCCCCGCGCGCAGGGCGGAATTTTTTTCGGGCGGGATGCCCTCGCTGTCCATGCCGTGCATGACGACGTTGATCTTTCCGTCACGGCGGGGGCGGAGGACGATTTCGTCGCTGACGTTCAGGCCGGCGACAAAGGAATCGATGAGATGATAGCCGTCCCGCACGCCCGTGATGTTGAGCGTGAGATTGAGTTTTGCGTGAGAATGCACGCGCACGATCCCGATCATGAGAATATTATACCATACGTTTCCGATTTTTACAAGGTTTTTTCCGTGAAAAGAAAACGAGAATATCTCCGATCCGAAAAAAAACGGGAACGCTTGACAGGGCCGGGGAAACGTGTTATACTGTACGAAAAATCTGCGACGACGCCGAAAGGATGCATTGCCATGGAAATTCTGCTGACGCTTGCATTTCTCTTTTTTTGCGGCTCCCTTCTGGGCTGGGTGCTGGAACTCTTTTTCCGCCGGCTCTTCGGGGACAAAAAATGGGTCAACCCCGGCTTTCTGCGGGGCCCCTGGCTGCCCATTTACGGGCTGGGGCTGGACGCCCTGTTCCTGCTCTGCCGCATAGACCTCTCTTTCCTGCCGGGCTATCCCCTGCAAGCCGTCGCCCGCGTCATCCTCATGGGCGTGAGCATGACCGTCATCGAATATATCGGCGGACTTATTTTCGTCAAGGGGATGAAAATCAAGCTGTGGGATTATTCCAACCAATGGGGCAACATACAAGGCATCATCTGCCCGCTCTTTTCCCTGCTGTGGACGGCGGCGGGCGCGGCATATTACTTTCTTCTGGACGGACTGTTCGTCCATTCGGTGGAATGGCTGTGGAACAACCTCGCCTTCTCGTTCGTCGTGGGCTTTTTCTTCGGGCTGTTCTTCGTCGACCTCTTCACCACGCTGAACGTCGCTTCGCGTATCCGCGCCTTTGCCGAAAAGAACAAGATTGTCGTGCGGTATGAAAAGCTGAAGGGCGACATTCAGGACGCCCTGCGGGAAGCCAAGAAAAAGGCGCACTTCTTCCGCCCCTTTGCCGTGCCCGCGTCCCTTGAAACTTTTTTGAAAAAGTATCAGTCCAAAGAGCACGGCGAGAACGCCGCGGCAAAAAAGAAAGGCACAAAAGGCGGGGAGCATGCCAAAGAAAAAGAGGAAAAACGAGAGGATGCCCCAAGCGAAACGGACGATGCATGACGACAGGGGGCAAGAACGTCACTGCAAACAGGCGCCGGGGACACCCGG
>CAZTND010000023.1:9385-23024 GCA_964615285.1 uncultured Clostridia bacterium | reverse complement strand
TGCGGAATGCGGGACTTTTACAAGAAAGTTATAAAAGAACTTTACATTTTTATGAAATCGCGATATAATAATGCCTGTAAACGGAAAATTCTACCGCAGCAAGGGGAAAGAGCCGTCTTTGCGCCGCCGGCGGGCGCGCGGAACGCTTTTTCGGAAAGATACGACGGGAGGTCAGGCAGGGCATGTTGAGCGATATCGAAATCGCAGAGCGCGCAAAATTGAAGGATATCCGCGCGGTGGCGTGGGAACTCGGAATCGGCGAGGAGGGGTTGCAGCTTTACGGCAGGTATAAAGCAAAGATAAACGTGCCCCCCGCGGGCAGACAGGGCAAGCTCATTCTCGTCACCGCCATCAATCCCACCGCGTCGGGCGAGGGCAAGACCACGGTTTCCATCGGGCTTGCCGACGGCATGCGCCGCATCGGCAAAAAGGTCTGCCTGGCGTTGCGCGAACCCTCCCTCGGCCCCGTGTTCGGCGTCAAGGGCGGCGCCGCGGGCGGCGGCTATGCGCAGATCGTGCCCATGTCCGACATCAACCTGCATTTCACGGGGGACATGCACGCCATCACTTCGGCAAACAACCTGCTCTGCGCCCTCGTGGACAACCACATTTTCCGCGGCAACGAACTTAAAATCGATATAAAAAACATCTTCTTCCATCGCTGCATGGACATGAACGACAGAAGCCTCATCAACATCACCGTCGGGCAGAAGGGCAGGGGGGTCGAACGGGAGGATCATTTCGACATTACCGCGGCCAGCGAGGTCATGGCCATCCTGTGCCTTGCCCGCGATTACCGCGACCTGAAAGAGCGGCTGGGGAATATCATCGTGGGGCTGAACACGGACGGCGAATATGTGTTCGCGCGGGACATTCCGGGCGCGGTCGGGTCGATGGCGGTGCTTCTGAAAGACGCCATGCAGCCCAACCTCGTGCAGACCCTCGAGGGCACGCCCGCCATCGTGCACGGCGGCCCCTTCGCCAACATCGCCCACGGCTGCAATTCCGTGCGGGCGACCTGTGCCGCCATGCGCCTGGCGGATTACACGGTGACCGAAGCGGGCTTCGGCGCCGACCTCGGGGCGGAAAAGTTTTTAGACGCCAAGTGCCGCATTGCGGGCGTCCAGCCCGACGCCGTCGTGCTGGTCGCAACGGTCAAGGCGTTAAAGCTGCACGGCGGCGCCGGCAAAGCCACGCTCTCCGAAGAGAATCTGCCTGCATTGGCAGGGGGCATGCCCAACCTTTTCAAGCATATCGAGAACATGCAGCAGGTCTATCAAAAGCCCGTCGTGGTGGCGATGAACCGCTTTGCAAGCGACACGCCCGCGGAGATAAAATACGTCATTGACGAAGTGGAAAAACGGGGCGTGCAGGCCGTGTTCACCGACGTATTCACCCAAGGCGGCAAGGGGGGCGAAGAGCTCGCCCGCGCGGTCGTCAAAGCGTGTGAAGTTTCTTCTGAGCTGCACTATGCTTATGAATTGAACGCACCCGTACAGGATAAAATAAACGCCGTGGCGACCCGCATTTACGGTGCGGACGGCGTCGACTATGAACCCGCGGCGGCGGAGAGCATCGCGCGCATCGAAAAGAAGGGCTTCGGCGGTCTTCCCGTCATCATCGCCAAGACGCAATACTCCCTGTCGGATGACGAAAAACTCATTTCCCGCCCGACGGGCTTCCGCATCAAGGTGCGGGACGTCATCTTAAAGGGCGGCGCGGGCTTCATCGTGGTCGTCGCGGGCAAGATCATGCTCATGCCCGGGTTGTCCAAGCACCCCTCCGCCGAGCGTATCTTCCTCGACGACGAGGGCAATATCCACGGCTTGAGTTGATGCGCCGCGCGGAGAGATAACACGGGATTTTTAAGGGTTAGCGACCCTTTGGAATCCCATATTAGGCAAGCCGCAATAAAACAGTCTGAAAATAACGGAGAATAAAAAATTATGGCAGAGATCGAAGCGAGCAATTTCATCGAGCAGATCGTCAAAGAGGATCTGGAATCGGGCAAGGTCACGGCGGTGCAGACCCGCTTCCCGCCCGAGCCGAACGGCTACCTGCACATCGGGCACGTCAAGAGCATGCTCGTCAACTTCGGCACCGCGCTCAAATTCGGCGGCAAGTGCAACCTCTTCTTCGACGACACCAATCCTTCCAAGGAAAAGACGGAGTTCGTCGACGCCATCCGCCGCGACATCGGCTGGGTGGGGTATCATTGGGCAAAGGAGGTGTACGCCTCCGACTTTTTCGACGTCATCTATGAATACGCCGAAAAGCTCATTCAAATGGGCAAGGCGTTCGTGTGCGACCTGTCCGCCGAGGAGATCTCCGCCTCCCGCGGCACGCTGACCGAGCCGGGCAAAGAGAGTCCGTACCGGGACCGCACGCCCGAAGAGAACTTAAAACTCTTCCGCGAGATGAAGGCGGGCAAGTACCCCGACGGCTCCAAGTGCCTGCGCGCCAAGATCGACATGGCGTCGCCCAACATCAACCTGCGCGACCCCGTCATCTACCGCATCCTGCGCGCCACCCACCACCGCACGGGGGACAAGTGGTGCATCTATCCCATGTACGACTACGCCCACCCCATCTGCGACTATCTGCAGGGCGTCACCCATTCCCTTTGCACACTGGAATTCGAGGACCATCGCCCGCTCTACGACTGGGTCGGCATCGCGCTCGGCTTTGCGCCCAAACCCCGCCAGATCGAGTTCGCCCGCCTGAACATCACCAACACGGTCATGAGCAAGCGTTATCTCAAAAAACTCGTCGAGCAGGGGCTGGTGCACGGCTGGGACGACCCGCGCATGCCCACCATCGCGGGGCTGCGCAACCGCGGCATCCCGCCCAAGGCGCTGCTCGCCTTCTGCGAGGCGGCGGGCGTGTGCAAGGCCGATTCGGTCTGCGAGGAGAGTTATCTCGAGCACTTCATCCGCGACGAACTGAACGCCTCGGCGGAGCGCGCCATGGCGGTGGTGCATCCCTTAAAGCTGACCGTCACCAACTACGAAGGGGAGGAGGAAACGGGCTTCCCCGTCAATCCCACGCAGGAAAATTCCCCCGTCCGCAAAGTGATTTTTGGTAAGAACCTCTACATCGAGGAGGCGGACTTTTCCCTCGACCCGCCGCCCAGGTATAACCGCCTGAAAAAGGGCGGGTATGTGCGGCTGAAAGGGGCGTACATCGTCCGCTGCGACGAGGCGGTGCAGGATGAAAACGGCAGGGTGACCGAGGTGCGCTGCACCTATATCCCCGAAAGCCGTTCCAGCCACGACACCAGCGGGTTGAAAGTCAGGGGCACCATCCATTGGGTCAACGCCGACCGCTGCGTCGACGCCGTCGTCAAAAATTACGAGAGCCTCTTAAATGACGCCGCCTACGACGGCCAGGACTTCGACGAGCGCATGAACCGCGAAAGCGAAACGATTATAGAGGGCGCGAAGGCCGAGCCGTATCTTGCGGCAGCGGCGGACGGCACGCCCTTCCAGCTCCTGCGCACGGCGTACTATAAGAAGTGCACCGAAGCAAACGGCAGGCTCTGCCTGTCCTTCATCGTATCCATGAAAGACAGTTATAAAAAATAAGAAAAATGCGGGCATGGGCGGCTTCTTTTTGTCGCTGTCCGCTTTTTTGAAAGAGGAGATCCGCGCGGGCATGCCCGCGCGGATCTTTTCCTTGTTTTTCTTCCCGCGAAAGGCGGAAAGGCAGATTTTATTCCGCCGGCGCAGGGCGTCTGCCGTTTCTTTTCGCCCTCCCGGTCGTCCTTGTCGCCTGTTCCCGGCTTGCCCGTTTTTTCCGTTCCGTCCGCCGCGGGCTGCCGCAGGGCGTCGGCGATGCCTTCATACAGCCCGAAGACGATGCCGACGAAAAAGCCGCTTGCGTGGCCGAGGTTGTGCAGCAGGTCGTAGGGGTAGGACTCGAAGGAAATTCTCTCCGTGCCGCCGCTGAAGCACATCGCAAAGTAAATGAGCGCGAGAAGGATTATCCCCGCGATCACGTTGAAGCGGTCGCGCTTTTGTTTTCTGGCGAGCACGAAGATATAATCTATCATGATATAGGCATACAGCGCATAATTCACGCCCGAAAAACCGACGTGTTTCAGCGAGAGATAATTCGCGGTCGTGGCAAACTCCGCAAAGAAGGACAGGACGATGACGAGAGCCGGAAAGCGGAAAGTGCCCTGTTTTCGCTCCAGGTATGCCCCCGCAATCAGAAAGCAGAGCATGTTCAGGCTGCAATGCTGAAATCCCGCGTGCGTATAGGCGGACAAAAACGCCTCAAAGAGGTTGACGACGGAAAACGTGTCCCAATCGGACCGCGTGTCGGTGAGAGACGGACCGACCACGGGGAAAAAGTATAAAAAGAAATTCACGAACACGATCAGCAGGGTCGCGGCGAAAAAATAGTTGCGGTTGCGCTTCGTGACCCGTTTGGTCCCGTCGTCGAGAAAAATATTGCTCTTTATCATAGGAATGCCCCCTTTTTCCGCCCGGACGATTTTCGGGCCGTCCACGCAGTATAGCACATCCGCCCGCGGCTGTCAACCCCCGCCCGAAAAAAGGGGAAAGGGTAGGCGTTTCCCGCTTTTTCTCCCTTTTTCCGCACAGAGACCGACAAAAAATCCTCTGTTTTCCTGCCGGTCCCGTGTATAAAGCGGAGCGGAAAAGGGGAATACTGTAGAGGCAAGGGAGATAAAAAGAATATGCAATTTGACAAGACAGAGACTTTTTTGAATCTTGCCCGCGGCTTTGCGGGCGAATCGCAGGCGGGCATGCGCTATCAGCTCATCGCAAAACAGGCCATGCAGCAGGGACACAAGACCCTGGCGGACACCATCCGCAACATTGCCAAGAACGAGACCAACCATGCCAGGATTTTCTTTGAATACATTCAGAAATACGCGGGAAGCACGGACAACATCAACATCGATGCGGGCTATCCCTTCCATGCGGGGGATCTGGAAGAAAATCTGCGGCTGGCGGCACTCGACGAGCGGGAAGAGGAAAAGCGCATCTATCCCACGTTCGCCAGGGCGGCGGAATCGGAGGGCTTTGCCGACATCGCCCGTTCTTTCACGCAGATAGCGGTCATCGAAAGCAATCACAACATCATCTTCAACTATCTGTACGAAGCGGTCAGAAACGGCACGCTGTATAAGAACGAGACGCCCATACTCTGGATCTGTTCGGAGTGCGGCTATATGCACACCTCCAAAGAGGCGTGGAACCTCTGTCCCGTCTGCCGGCATCCGCAGGGCTATGTCGAACTGCATATCCCCTTTCAAAAGGAGAAATTGTAATGAAAAACAAAATGAAAAACGCAAAGACGTCGCAGAGCGGCAGATGCTGCAACAACCAAAACAACCAGAACAACCAGAACAATCAGAACAACCGGAACAATCAGAACAACCGGAATAATTCTCAGAATGCGCAGAACGGCGGACAGAATACGCAGAACCGCAACGCGCAGAACCGCGGGCAGAACGCGCAGGATCCGCAGTCGTGCCGGTAAAGGGGAAGGGCGGAAAGGCCCGTCCGAAAAAAAAGCCGTTCATTCCGGATATGCGTTCGGAAATGGATGCGGAGGGGAGCTATACGGGTATCCCCGGCGACAATTGTTTCGGTAAGACGCCCGTGCAGGACGCGGACGATCTGTAAAAGGCATTTTTGTGCCGAAAAGAAAAAAAGAAATTTTAAAGGGCGGGATTCTCACGAATACCGCCCTTTAAAAAAATGAGAAAAAATATGGGTAGTGTAAGCACATTGATATACATACATCGGAAGGCGCATTGCCCCCCCAATGATGTTGCAGATAGCATACCACAAAATATTCGGATTGTCAACCTTTTCTCGAACTTTATTTGTCAGATTTTCCTTTTTTCAAAAAATTCCGCCGGCGGCTTTTGCTTTGTTTGCAAAAATTCCGGCTTTGTATTACAATGGAAAGGATCGCAAAAAGACGATCGGCAGGGAAAAAATTTTTTTGCAAAGGGGCTGATGATTATGTTCAACATCGTTCTGGTCGAACCGGAAATACCGCAGAATACGGGCAACGTCGTGCGCACCTGCGCCGCCACGGGCTGCCGCCTGCACCTCGTGCGCCCGCTGGGGTTCGAGGTGTCCGACAAATATCTGAAGCGCGCGGGGCTCGATTATTGGCAGTATGTGGACATCGTTTATTACGACTCCCTCGCCGATTTTTTGGAAAAGACGAGGGGCGAAAGGCTATTTTTCTTCACTTCCAAGGCCCGCCGCGCGCACAGCGAGGCGCACTTTCGCGCGGGGGACTACCTCGTGTTCGGCAAGGAAACGGCGGGACTGCCCGAAGAGCTCCTGGTCGGGCACGAGGAGGCGTGCGTGCGCATTCCCATGCGCGAGGGGGTGCGCTGCCTCAATCTCTCCAACGCCGTCGCCGTGGCGGTGTACGAAGCCTTCCGCCGGAACGATTATGCCGGCCTGAGCACCGCAGGGGAATTGCACTGCCTGCATTGGAAGGAATAAATTGCCCGTGGTTTTGCTCCCCGCGGGGGATGAAGGGCGTCTGACAAAAAAGAAGAAGCGGGCGGCTTCTTCTTTTTTTGTCTGTATCGTCTGCAGATGCAGGCATAAAAACATTACATTATATAGTCAATAAGATATATTATATAGTTAAAAAAGATTTCGGAAACTAAACAGAGGATCAATACGATCACCCACGGTGCGACGAAAATTCCGACGCAAATACCGACGGCAAGTTTGCGCCGCCGTTTTTTCCGCAGGCGTTCCGCGTTCCATTCCTGTTCGCGCCGCAGACGTTCCGCGTTCCGTTCCTGTTCGCGCCGTACTTTTGCGGCATAATCTTCGCGCGTCTTTTTGTCCCAGGCGGCGATCTTTTCTTTGAATTCGGCGAAAGCCTCCCCGTCGTCGGCAATTTCCGATAATTTTTCTTGCAGCTTGTCCAGGGCTTGCATGGCGGCTTCTAAGTCGCGGAAATGGTAGTAGTAATTTTCACTGCCGCGGGCGAGTTCGTCGGCAAAGATCTGTAGGAAGACGGGTCGCTTGGAAGGCGTCCGCCCCAGCAGGTCCTCGTCGGTCAGCACGGTCAGGCTTTCTGTAAAGCCGAGCGTTCCGTATCTGCCGTTCTTCTTTTTACAGTGGTCCAGATAGCGTTTGATTGCCCGCGCGTCCCCTTCGTCGGGGGCCAGGTTGACGATGCGCACGGCGTACCCGCGGGCTTCCGCGTATCGTTCGTGCGACATCGCCTCTAAAATCAGGCCGTAGTACGATTCGATTCGCTCCCGCGTCTTTTCCGAGGCTACCGCGCCGTCTCCGTAGAAATTTTTGACATACGTTTCGTTGTGGTTGCTGATGTTCTGATGAATGACGGTGTCCCCGACGGCGGGCTCGTCCTTGAATATGCTGCCGCACTGCGGGCAGGCGTACAGCCCGTCCTACCGCCGTTCGAGGCGCGCGCCGCAATTTTTACATTCGATCTCCTGTACAGGCATATTTTTTCCTCATTCATTCATCAATTCGTTTTTGGAGAACAGGACGGGCGACGCCATTCCCTTTTTGCAATAGGCATCGGGAATGCGCTTGTCCACAAAGCGGCGCCGCACCGCTTCCTCCGCCACCCTGCCCTCGAAGCCGTACCGCTTTTCTTTGGCGGGTATCCATCTGTCGATCTGATACACCTCTTTGACGATACCGCCTGTGATGGAAAAGGCATAGGGGTATTCTTTCGTGTTCCTCGGTTTTATCTTCCAGCACCAACGGGTGATCTGATAGCGGGCGTCCTTTCCGTATTTCTCCGCCGCTTCGTCCACCCGCCACTGCTGCACTTTGATGAGGAAATAGCGGAAATCTTTCGGTTCGTCGTAGACTTTGCGCGTGAAACGACGGATGAGCGACGCCGCGTTGGCAACGCCGTAATCGTTCGACCCGTGCCCCGCCTGCAGGTTGGTCAGTCCCGGGTAACAGTCGATCAGCGCCGCCTCCACTTCACGCGCCGTGTCCTTGTCTTTCAGCCCCCACCGCTGGATTACATGAATGACTTCCAGCCCTTCCTCGTGTATTCCGTGGATGACCCGCAGTTTCTGCGGATCGTCATCGCCGATCGCCTTTTCCGATTTTTCCCGTGCCGCCACCCCTTTCGCATGTTGAAACACGCGGTTTCCCTTGCCCTCGCCGACGTAAAACGTCTGTCCGTCGCGCGGGTCGATCAGGCGGTAGACGTAATATCCCAGTTTGTCCGCCACTTCCGGCGGAAAGGAATCGAACATATTTCTTCCTCCTTTGCTTTTGTCGTATAGGTATATATTATCAGAAGTTTTCTTCTTTGTCAAGCATTTCAAGAAGATTTCTTCTAAAATAGGGGGTATGGACAGCATTGCGGAAAACATTAAATACCTGCGCGCGGAGAAGAACCTTTCGCAGGCCGCGCTCGCCAAAGCCATCGGCGTCAGCCAGAAGGCCGTCGATTATTGGGAGCGGGGCGTCAACGAGCCGAAGGCGTCCTACATCGTTCTCCTCGCCGACTTTTTCGGGGTGTCCGCCGATTTTCTGCTGGGCAGAGAATAGCCGAAGGGGAGTGAGGGAGCAGCCGTCGTTTTCGGGCGGCAAAGCGTCATCGAAGCCCGCGCGGCGGACGCGGAGCGTTTTGCCTGCTCTTTGTGCCCTTTTCCTTATTTTATTGACCGTGAAATTCCTCTCCTTTTTCGCGCCGAATGCCTTGACAGCCCGCTTTCTTTCTGTTATAATGGTGGCTATATAGGACACAGTATTATTTGAGAGGAGAGAGGAAACAATGATGCAGAGGCAGACGCGGCAAAAGCAGATCATATTGGACGCCTTGCCCAAACTCAATCACCCGACGGCGACGGCGGTATACGAATACATTCACGAGGACAATCCGACGGTGTCCCGCGCCACGGTGTTTCGCGTCCTGAAACAAGCGGAGGAGAACGGGCGCATCATGCGGCTGAGTTTTTCGGGCGGCGAGGACCGGTTCGACCACAATCCCGCCCCGCACTATCATGTCCGTTGCTCGCACTGCGGCAAGGTGTGCGATGTCAGGATGCCCTTCTTATACGGCCTGGAGGACGCCGTGGAGGATGCCTGCGGTTTCACGCTGGAATCCCACGACATCGAGTTCAAGGGCGTCTGTCTTGATTGCCGCGCCGCCGTCCGCGAGTGAGAAAGAGGGAGAAAAAACGGTTTTTTTCGGGCATGCCGCCTTTCTTTTCGCGGTAAGTCCGTTTTTGAAATTATCTTTGCGGCGGAAGGGGGAGAGATGGAGTTTTTCAAGGCCGGCGTTTCGGACGCCGAGAGGGCATACGCGCGTCTTTGCGAGACCTTTCCCGAAGAAGAGAGGCGGGACTATGCAGGTTTTTGCCGCGCCATGGGGCAGGAAAATTTTTCCGTCTTTTTCGCCCGGACGGGCGGAGAGGAGGTGGGACTGATCTCCCTTTGGGCGTTGAAAGGCTTTGCTTTTGTCGAGCATTTGGCGGTCTATCCCGAAAAGCGGGGCGGCGGCTATGGCGGCGAGATCATGCGGGCCGTGATCGCGCGGCATCCCCGCCTCGTGCTCGAGATCGAGCCGCCGGATGAAGGGGACCGCCTGCGGCGGTGGCATTTTTACCGCCGCCTTGGGTTCTGCATGAACGACGTGCCCTACTTTCAGCCGCCGTATCGTGCGGGCGGCGAAGAACCGGAAATGCGCCTTCTGAGCCTGCCCGCGCCCCTGCAAGACCCGCAGGAGACCATTGCGGAGATCTACGGGAACGTGTATCGGACGGAGCCGTGACGGACGGGCGGAAAAAATTTTTCAAAAAATTTTGAAAAAACGCTTGCAAAGGCGCGCGATTTGTGATAGTATAACAATACAAAAAAATGCGAAGAAGCGGAACAGTACTTTCCGCCATCCGCCGCAGAGAGCCGTCGGTCGGTGTAAGACGGCGCGGAGGACGGGGACGAACTCGCCGCGGAGCAGACCGTGCGAAGAGAAATTCGGTAGTGCGGTACGGGATTTCCCGTTACAGAAAGAGGATATGTCAGTATCCGCAGAGTGCGCGGCAGAGGATGCCGCGAATAAGAGTGGTACCGCGTCGCCCCCGACGTCTCTTAAATACGAGACGTCGGGGGCTTTTTTTCAGGAGGGAGCAAACCGCTATGAAAAATTATCAGAAGTATACCAAACAGTACTATTTGCCGCCCGTGCCATGCATGGATTGGGCAAAGAAGGACAGCGTGGAAAAGGCGCCCGTCTGGTGCTCGGTCGACCTGCGCGACGGCAACCAGGCACTCGTCGAGCCCATGAGCCTGCAGACCAAGGTGCAGTTTTTCAACCTGCTCGTCGAAGTGGGGTTCAAGGAGATCGAAGTCGGCTTTCCCGCCGCGTCCGAAACGGAATTTGAGTTCGTGCGCACGCTCATCGAGCGGAACATGATCCCCGACGACGTGACCATCCAGGTGCTCACGCAGGCGCGCGAACACATCATCAAGCGCACCTTCGAGGCGATCAGGGGGGCGAAAAACGTCATCGTGCACGTCTACAACTCCACATCCTTCGCCCAGCGCGAACAGGTGTTCCGCAAGAACAAGGAAGAGATCAAGGCGATCGCCGTCAACGGGGCGAAACTTCTGAAACAGCTCACCGAAGAGGCGGGGCAGAACTATCGCTTTGAATATTCTCCCGAGAGCTTCACGGGCACCGAGCCCGAATACGCGCTGGAAGTGTGCAACGCCGTTCTGGACGTTTGGAAGCCCACGGCGGAGCGAAAGGCGGTCATCAACCTGCCCGTCACGGTCGAGCATTCCATGCCGCACGTCTTTGCGCAGCAGGTGGAATATATGAGCAAAAACCTCTCTTACCGCGACAACGTCGTGGTGTCTTTGCACCCGCACAACGACCGCGGCTGCGGCGTGGCGGACGCCGAAATGGGGCTGCTCGCGGGCGCCGACCGCATCGAGGGTACCCTCTTCGGCAACGGCGAACGCACGGGCAACGTGGACATCGTCACCGTTGCCATGAACATGTATTCCCAGGGCGTGGACCCGCAGCTCAATTTCGAGAACATGCCCTACATCGTGTCCCTCTACAAGACCTTCACGGGCATGCCCGTCCATCCCCGCCAGCCCTACGCGGGCGAGCTGGTGTTCGCGGCGTTCTCGGGGTCGCACCAGGACGCCATCGCCAAGGGCATGGCATACCGCAAGGAGCACGATCCCGACAAATGGACGGTGCCCTATCTCCCCATCGACCCCAAGGACGTGGGCAGGGAATACGAGAGCGACGTCATCCGCATCAATTCCCAGTCGGGCAAGGGGGGCGTCGGCTATGTCCTGGAACAGAGTTACGGCATCAAGATGCCCGCCAAGATGAAGGAGGCGATGGGCTATGCCGCCAAGGACGTGTCCGACAAACTCCACAAGGAACTGAAATCGCCCGAACTGTATGAGGTGTTCAAAGAGAAATTCCTTGACAGCCGCCGCGTGTTCGACGTCGTGGAGGCGCACTATAAACAGGTGGGCGGCATCGAAGCGTACGTCACCCTGTCCATCGGCGGCAAAAAGGCGGACGTGGAAGCGCACGGCAACGGGCGGCTGGACGCCGTTTCCAACGCGCTCAAAAAATATTTCGGCGTGAATTATGTGCTGTCGGGTTACGAACAGCACGCCCTCACCCGCGGTTCCACTTCGCAGGCGATCTCCTATGTCGGCGTGGAAAGGGACGGCAGGGTGTATTGGGGCGCGGGCGTGGACGACGACATCATTACTTCCTCCATCCGCGCGCTCGTCAGCGCCGTCAACAACTGTTTTGAAGACATGAAAAAGTAGGGGCATGCCCGCAGAAAATGAAAAAAGTTGCATAAAAAATGGCCCGTCGTCGGCAGTGTTGCCGACGGCGGGCCTTTGCTGTTTGCAGAAATTCGGTCCTTTCAGCGCCCGATCAGGTAGGCGAAGGTCTCGTACGGATTGCCGTAAGAGGGATCGGTCAGCATGGCACCCACCAGAATAAAGACGTATATGATCATGAAACAGGCAATGGCGGACAGTACGATCGCCAGAATGCCCGTAACGAGGGCGGCGGTATTCCGGCTCTTCGCGCCCTGTACCGTACCGGCAATGCCCAGCCCCAAAGATACGAAGGGAAGGATTATGAAGAGGGAGACGAGCGCTTCTACCGCGGTGAACAGGAAGATCCAAGCCAAAATCACCATCGTCAGTGCCGTCACGCTCAATGCCGTGCCACGTTTTTTGGGCGCGGGAATCGGCGGTTGCGTGTAGACGGGATAAGGAGCCGTGCTCTGTCCCGGCACATAGGGCGGGCGGTAGGGAATGCCCTGCGGCGCGCTGCCCACGGGCTGGCCGCAGAAGGAACAGGCGGCGGCGCCCGGCTGCAGTTTCTGTCCGCACCGGGTGCAGAAGCCGGACTGCGGATAGACGTTTCCGCTCGGCGGCTGTGCGTTCGGCGCGCTGCCGTTTTGCCCGTTTGCAGCGGGCATGCCCGGGTTCGTTCCGGGCGTTCCGCCTGCCGGCGGGGCGCTGTTTTGTCCGTTGGTGCCCGTCACGGGCTGCGCAGGGGGCGCCGAGACCGCGGCGATCGGTCTGAGGGCAATGCCGCAATAGGGGCACTTCGTTTCCGTTCCGGTCAGCTGGGTGCCGCAGTTTTCACAATACATATGGTTGTTTCCTCCTTAGAAATGTCGTTAGAGATGTCAGATATTTACCAGATTTGCGGCGATGCCGCTGATGAGCACAAAAAGCCAAAGCACGCCGTTGAAGATGAGCCCGCCCATCGCGCCCTTCCAGAAGGGAGCGGCGTGGAGGGAGGGGCGCTGATTGCCCGTCTTGTTGGCTTTCAGAAAGTAGAACAGTCCCAGCCCCGTAAAGGCAAAGGCGGCGATGAAAATGCCGTAAGCGACGATGTCGGGAATGACCGTCACGTTGAAATACATCATCAGCACGCTGTAGCCGTTGTTGAGAAAGTGCACGATGATCGTGGGCAGAATGGAGTTCGTGCGGATGGCGACCAGCGCCCAAGCCGCGCCCATGAGAAAGGTATAGCAGGTCTGCGAGGGATTGCAGTGAAAGAGGGAGAACAACAGCCCGTTCAGAAGGCATGCCTGCGCCGTGCCCAGTTTTTTGGTGCTCTCCAGAATGATGCCGCGGAAGATGAATTCTTCAAAGATCGCAGGCATGAGCGCGATGAGAAAGAGCGCCGGGAACACCGGTCCGCCGTCTATGGGCATGTCCTCGATGACGCTCGAGGTCTCGTAGCCGATGAAGCTCAGCAGGGTGGAAAAGATCGATTCGGGAATGGTGGCGACGAACACCGTGCCCGCGGCGAACAGGACGCCGATGAGGAAGGGCAGCGGTTTTGCCTTGCGCAGCCCCGCTTCGGCGGGCGTCACGCGGAATTTCGCAAGGAAGATGACGACGCATACCGCCAGCACCGGCTGCGTGGAAAAATTGGCGTAAAATAGAATGGTGTTTGCCGTATCCGCAGACAGTTGTTCTCCTGTGACCAGCACGTCCAACAGGAAAAAGATCAAAAAGTAAATGACCGTCGCTCCCACTTGCGCGGCGATGCACGTCCAGGTGTAAAATCGGCCCGTGCGGCGTATGGTGAGCGCGGGGTATTTTTTGGGCTCTTCCGC
>CAZTND010000023.1:0-9285 GCA_964615285.1 uncultured Clostridia bacterium | reverse complement strand
TGCGTTGCTCCAATTATTTGCGGGAGGGGGGTTAAAATATTGTATATCCATGTTTTTATTATACACGCTTTTTCTTTCTTTTTCAAGTACCTTATCTACATTTTTTTTATTGATTTATATTATATTCTCCCGCAAAACGCCCGCTCCGTCCGCCCTCAAACGGATGTGAAAAATGGGTGAAAACGTAAAAAAACGGTTTAATCCCCCCGAAATCTGTTTACAGAACTCTTGTTATACATATCACCTGACGCGGCAGAGAGAGGCCGCTGAAATATTTTTAGAAGGAGGATATATGTTAAAGACCTTAGCAAAGAGCGTGCGGCAGTACAAAAAGCAGACGATCGCCACGCCCTGCATCATGGTGGTCGAAGCGGCGATGGAAATTTTGATCCCGTACGTCATGACCTTGCTTCTGGGCGTCTTGCAGGACGCGCAAAACACGGGTTCGGCAGTCGACTTCGGCGCAGTGCTGATGTACGGCGGCATCATGGTGGCAATGGCGGTGCTGTCCCTCGCCGCGGGCATTATCGGCGGAATGCTGGCCTCCCAGGCGGGCGCGGGCTATGCCGCCAACTTGCGGCAGGACATGTACGAGAAGATACAGACCTATTCTTTCTCGAACATCGACAAATTTTCCACGTCGTCGCTCATCACCCGTCTGACCACGGACGTCACCAACGTGCAGATGGCGTATCAGATGATGACCCGCATGCTGGTGCGCGCGCCCGTCATGTTCGTGTTCGCCATCATCATGTCCTTTGTCGTCAATGCGCAGATCGCCTGGATATTCGTCGGCGCCGCCGTCGTCATGGCGATCGCCGTGGTGTTCATCATGAGCCGCGCCATTCCGGGGTTCCAGAAAATGCTGGTAAAATACGACGACATGAACGCCGTGGCGCAGGAGAACCTGATCGCCGTGCGCGTCGTCAAGTCCTATGTGCGCGAAGACCACGAGATCAAAAAGTATCAGAAAGCCACCCGGGCGGCCTACGATTTCTCCGTCAAAGCGCAGAAATGGCTGGTCACGCTCATGCCCGTCGTGCAGGCGATTATCTACATCACCATGTTCCTCTTGTTCTTCGTGGGCGGCAATCAGTTCTTCGGCGGCGCGCTGGAGATCACCGACCTCACCGCGCTGCTCACCTATGCCACGCAGATCCTGACGGGCGTCATGCTCTTTGCCATGGTCCTGAACTTCATGGCGATCGCCAAGCCTTCCGCCGAGCGTATCTGCGAGGTGCTCGACGAGGAGAGTGACCTCAAAAATCCCGCATCGCCCGTTAAGGAAGTCGCCGACGGCTCCATCGATTTTGAAAACGTCGGATTCTCTTACGACAAGGACGCCGAGGGGGTGCTCAAGGGGATAGATCTGCGCATCGCCTCGGGCGAGACGGTCGGCATCATCGGCGGCACGGGTTCGGCAAAGAGTACCCTCGTCTCCCTCATTCCCCGCCTGTACGATGTCAGGGAGGGCTGCGTGAAGGTCGGCGGCAGGGATGTGCGGGAATACGACCTCGAGACCCTCCGCAACAACGTCGCCATGGTGCTGCAGAAGAACGTCCTCTTCTCGGGCTCCATCACAGAAAACATGCGCTGGGGCAAGGAGGACGCCACGCCCGAAGAGATCCGGGCGGCGTGCCGCGCGGCGCAGGCGGAAGAGTTCATCGACCGCATCCCCGAAAAGTATGATTACGACCTCGGGCAGGGCGGCGTCAACGTGTCGGGCGGGCAGAAGCAGCGGCTGTGCATCGCGCGCGCCCTCCTGAAAAAGCCGAAAATTTTAATTTTCGACGACTCGACGAGCGCGGTGGATACGCGCACGGACGCGCTCATCCGCGACGCGCTCAGAAAGACCGAGCCCGACTGCACCAAGATCATCATTGCCCAGCGCATCACGTCCGTGCAGGACGCCGACCGCATCATCGTCATGGACGAGGGCCGGATCTCCGGCGTCGGCACGCACGACGAACTCTTACAGACGAACGAGATCTATCGGGAAGTGTATGAATTGCAGATGAAAGGGGGTGACGAAGATGGCAAGAACGATTAACATGGGCGGACACGGCAGGGTCGCGCAGGGCGGCAAGCGGGCGGGAAACCCCGTCAAAACTTTCAGGCGCCTGATGAGTTACATGACCTCCCGCTATAAATGGCGGTTCATTCTGGTCTGCGTCATGATCGTCATCGGCGCGCTGGCGTCCATCAGCGCCTCGGTGTTCGTCGGGTTCTTCACCCAGCATCTCGCCGAGATCGGCGTCGGCGGCACGCCCGACGGGGAATTTTACGGATTGCTCTTCGCCATGCTCGCCATCTATGTGTTCGGCATCCTGTGCAACTTCACCTATTCCCGGCTGATGGTGTACATCTCCGAAGGGACGATGAAGCGGCTGCGCGACGACATGTTCTCCCACATGCAGTCCCTGCCCATCGGGTTCTTCGACGCGCACACGCACGGCGACCTCATGAGCGTGTACACCAACGATACCGATACGCTGCGGCAGCTTTTGAGCCAGACCATTCCCCAGCTCATCTCGTCGGTCGTCACCATCGTGGGCGTGTTCTGCGCCATGCTCTTCTACAGCGTAACGCTGACCGTCGTGGCGCTCCTGTTTTTGGCGTTCCTCCTCTTCCTCGTGGGCAAACTCAGCGGAAAATCGGGCCGTTACTTCGTCCGCCAGCAGGCTTCCCTGGGCACGATGAACGGCTACATCGAGGAGATGATCGAGGGGCAGAAGGTCGTCAAGGTGTTCTGCCATGAGGAAAAGGCGATCGAAAACTTCACCGAACTCAACGAGGACCTGCGCAAGAACGCCACGACGGCAAACTCCATCGTCAACGTCATGGGGCCGATGACCAACAACCTCGGCTATGTGCAGTACATCGTGCTCGCCCTCGTGGGCATCGTCCTCGCGGGCAGCGGCACGGTGTGGGGGCTGTCCCTCTTCGGCTTCGTCACGAGCGGCAGCTGGGGGCTGACCCTCGCCGCCATCATCTCCTACCTCACTTTGGCGCGCAGCTTCAACATGCCCGTCCAGCAGGTGGCACAGCAGTTCAATACCGTCGTCATGGGTATGGCGGGCGCCGAACGTATCTTTGCCATCATCGACGCCGAGAGCGAGGACGAGGGCGGCGACATCACCCTCGTCAGGGTGAACCAAACGCAGACGGGTTATGAAGAGGCGGCAGACGGCAAGCTCTGGGCGTGGAAAAAGCCCGCAAAAGAAGGGGGTATGCCCGAATACGGCCTTCTGTGCGGCGATATCCGTTTCGAGAACGTCACCTTCGGCTATACGCCCGAAAAGGACGTTCTGAAAGACATCTCCCTGTATGCCAAACCCGGGCAGAAGATCGCCTTCGTGGGCGCCACGGGCGCGGGCAAGACGACCATCACCAACCTCATCAACCGTTTCTACGACATCAAGGCGGGGCGCATCACCTATGACGGATTGGATATCCGCTCCATCAAAAAGTCCGATTTAAGGCGTTCCCTCGGCGTGGTGCTGCAGGATACGCACCTTTTCACGGGGACGGTCATGGACAACATCCGCTACGGCAGGCTGAACGCGACGGACGAGGACTGCATTGCCGCGGCAAAGCTCGCCAACGCCGATTCCTTCATCCGGCATCTGCCGCAGGGCTATCAGACGGTCCTGCACGGCGACGACGCCAACCTCTCGCAGGGGCAGCGCCAGCTCCTCGCCATCGCGCGCGCCATGGTCTCCGAGTGCCCCGTGCTCATTCTGGACGAGGCGACTTCCTCCATCGACACCCGCACGGAAAAACTCATTGAACAGGGCATGGATAAACTCATGGAGGGCAGAACGGTGTTCGTCATCGCCCACCGCCTCTCCACGGTCAGAAACTCGCAGGCGATCATGGTGCTCGAACGCGGCGTCATCATCGAACGCGGCACCCATGACCAGCTCATCGCCCAAAAAGGCAAGTACTATCAGCTGTATACGGGCGCGTTTGAACTCGAATAAAAGGGCAGTATCGCAAGACGGCTCCCCGTCCTTGGTAAAAGGGCGGGGAGCCGTCTGTCTGTATTGTGATTTCGCGCAACGCAAAAGGACTGTCATTTTTTCCTGTATTCCTTCCTCCACGCCTTTATCTCTTCCAGGCGGGCCTTGAATCTGCCCTCCACGCCTTCCTCCCCGGGGGTGTAGTATTCCCGGCCTATGAGGTTGTCGGGCAGGCACTGCATGTCCGTCAGTTTTTCCGCGCAGTCGTGGGCAAACTGATAGCCCTTGCCGTAATCCAGCTCCTTCATCAGTCTGGTCGGCGCGTTGCGTATGACGAGGGGCACCGGCTCGGCGATGGTCGTCAGGGCGTCCTTTTTCGCCCGCATGTAGGCGACGTCGAGGGCGTTGGACTTGGGCGCGAGGGATAGGTAGACCACCGCCTCGGTCAGGTGCACCGTGCATTCGGGCATGCCGATGAAGCTGCACGCCTGGTAGGCGGCGACGGTTATCTCCAGGGCGCGCGGGTCGGCAAGCCCTATGTCCTCGCTCGCAAACCGCGTCACCCGCCGCGCAATGTACAGGGGATCTTCGCCCGCTTCCAGCATGCGCGCCAGCCAATAGACCGCCGCGTCGGGGTCGGAGTTGCGCATGGACTTGTGCAGCGCGGAAATGAGGTTGTAGTGCTCCTCGCCCTTCTTGTCGTAGAGCAGGGACTTGCGCGAGGTGCACTGTTCGATGTCCTCGGCGGTGACTATCGTCTTATCCCCCTCCGTCTGCCCGTTCAATACCGCCATTTCCAGCGTGGAGAGGGCGACGCGCGCGTCGCCGTTGGCAAAGGAGGCGATGGCGCGCAAAAGGTCGTCGGAGATGTCTATTTTCTGTCTGCCGAACCCCCGTTCGTCGGTCAGGGCGCGGGTCAGAAGTTCGTGCAGGTCGTCTGCGCTCAGCGCCTGCAATACGAACACCTTGCAGCGGGAGAGGAGAGCGCCGTTGACCTCGAAGGAGGGGTTTTCGGTCGTCGCGCCGATGAGGATGATGCTGCCCTTTTCCACGAAGGGCAGAAAGGCGTCCTGCTGCGCCTTGTTGAAGCGGTGTATCTCGTCCACGAACAGAATGGTGCGTTCGCCGAACAGGCGGTTTTTCTCCGCCTGCTCCATGACCTGCTTGATCTCCTTGATGCCGCTCGTCACGGCGGAAAAGTCGATGAATTTCGCCTTGGTGCGGTTCGCGATGATGCGGGCGAGCGTGGTCTTGCCCACGCCGGGCGGGCCCCAGAAGATCATCGAGCCGACGTTGTCGCTCTCGATGAGCCGGCGCAGTACTTTTCCTTCCCCCAAAAGGTGTTTTTGCCCGCAGTACTCTTCCAGCGTGCGCGGGCGCAGCCGCGCCGCCAGGGGCAGGGCGTTTTCCTTTTCAAAGATCGTTCTCTGTTCGTACATGTTTAGCCTCTTTCGCCGCCGGATGCAGTGTCGTGTCATATCTTTTGCGGCGGTTTCAGTGTAGCACACTTTGCCGCTTCTGTCAACGCCCTGCGGAAAAAATTTCCGCACCGCATGAAAAAAGAGCTCCCCCGGCAGGGGAAGCCCTTTTTTCGGATCGGTGTTTATTTTTTTGCCCGGCCGGTCTTTTTCTTTTTGGGCTCCGCCAGCATCTTTTTCCCGCCCAGCGTGGTCCTGCGGATGATCGGGTCAAAGAGGAGTAGCAGCTGCGGCAGGGCAAGCACGACGAACAGGACGGAAACGAGGCAGCCCCGCGACAGCAGGTAGCCCATGGTCGAAATGATCGCCACGCGGCTGATGAGCCCGACCACGAACGCCGCCAGCACCAGGATGGAGCCGCTCGTGAGGATGGTGATGATGCTTGCGTCGAAGGCGGCGGCAATGCTGTCCTTTTTGCCCATCGTCTGCCGCGCGGCGATGTAGCGGTCGGTCATCAGAATGGCATAGTCGACGGTCGCGCCCATCTGGATGCACATGACGACGATGAAGGCGACGAAGAACATGGGCGCGTTCATCAGTACATTGATGGAACTGCTCACCCATATCGCGCCCTGGATGAGCAACGTGAGCAGCACGGGCACGGACAGCGAACGGAAAGTGATGAGGATGATCAGCAGGATGGCAAAGAAGGAGATGAGGTTGACGACGGCGGTGTCGCCCTCGAAAGCCGTCTTGATGTCCAGATAGTTGTAGGTCTCGCAAACGATGTACGATTCGTCGTAGACGGAGCCCACCAGCGTTTCTATCTCCTGTATGGCGGCAAAGGCCTCGTCCGAGGAGATGGGCAGGTTCAGGTTGAACACCAGCCGCGAATATTTTCCGTTGTTGAACATGGAGGCCTGCGCGTACAGGCTTTCTGCGGCGGCCTGCAACTCGTCCTGCGTTTCCGCCTGCCCGAGCGCGGCGGCAGCGGTCTGTAAAAAGTCGGGGTTCTCCGCGAGCAGGGCAGAGAGCGCCGCCTGCACCTGCACGATGGCGGCATAGTCTCCGTTTTCGGCAAACGTGCCGTTCAGGGCGGCATACGCGGCGATCTCGGCGTAGGTAAGCGTATCCTCCTCGCCCTTGCCTGCTGCCGTCCAGATGCCCGCCGCCTGCGCCTGCGTGACGCCGTAAACGGCATAGGTCTCCGAAAATCCCGCCGCCGTGTATTCGGTCGCCATCGTTCCCTGGAACAGCGAGACCGCCAGGGACAGCATGGAACTGTTCTCCGTCAGAACGGCCTGCAGGTCGTCGGCGCGGTTGTGGAAGAAATCGCATTGCGCGGCGTAAGATATCGCGTCGAACAGAGTGAGGGAGCCTTCGGTCGAGAGGGTGTAGCCGTCCTCCGCCATCCAGGCGCCGAATCGTCCGAGCAGGGATTGGACGAAGGAATTGACGAGCGTGGGGACGTAGCCCGCCAAAATATTTCCGGGCGCAAGCAGAACGGCGGCGGCATAGTCGCCCGCCTGCGAAGAGAGGGCGGCGATGTCCGTGTAGAGTCCCATGCTCGCCGCGCTCTGCGCCGAATTGACGACGGCTTCCCCGTCATATGTATAGGCGAGGAGTTTCTCGGTGAGTTCTTCTTCCTTTTCGGGGTCGCCCTGCGGCACGATGACGACGAGAGGGTTCTGCGTACCGAACATTTCGGTAATCGCCGCGTTTTCGACGTTGATGTCGGCGTCCGCGTATTTGGAAGTGTCGATGACATAGCTGTAGGAGAGGTTGGTCTGTATGATGCACCCCGCGACGACGAGCGCGGCGAGAATTACGGAAACGGTGATTTTTGAGGCGTCCTGAAAATCTGCAAGCGTATGCACTTTTTTTGGCTTTTTGCCGGGATTGGCGGCGTTATACCGCGCAAAGCGGACGGCGCGCGCCTCCCTGCGGCGCTGCGAACGCTCTTTCAGGACGGCATACAGCGACTTGTGCTTGGTCTTTCGGATCAGTTTGGAGAACTTCAGCACGAAGGCGGGCATGAAGAAGAACACGCAGAGGAGGGAAACGAGCACGCCCTTGGCGAGCACCAGCCCGATGTCGAAACCGATGGTGAACTGCATGAACATCAGGGCGACCAGTCCCGCAATGGTCGTCAGGCTGCTCGCCGAAACGGGGGCAAAGGTCTTGGCGAGGGCGGTGGAAATGGCCTCGCGCTCATTCAGCCCCTTGTTCATTTCTTCGTCGAAGCGGTGGAGAAGGATGATGGAATAGTCCATGGCAAGCGCCAGCTGCATGACCGCGCAGATGGATTTGGTGACGAAGGAGATCTCCCCCAAAAACAGGTTCGTGCCCAGATTGATGATGAGGGAGCCCGCCACCACGACCGCGAACAGCAGCACGTCCGCCCAGGAGTTGGAGGTGAGCAGCAGGATGCCGAACACGATGACGACAGCGACGGCGAGAATGATGATCATGTCCGTCGAAACGCCCGTGCGCAGGTACTGCGACTGCACCGCCCCGCCGTTCATCGACACGTCGTAATTTTCCAATACGGCGCGGATGTCTTCCAGCACGGCGTCCGTTTCCACTTCGTAATTGCCCGTTTCGAGGAATATTTTGTAGAGGGCGCAGCCGTCCTTGTACGAACTCTCGTCGGAGGCGTCGAACACGACCGCGCTCACGCCCGGCACGTTCAGGATGTCCGACATGACCGCCTGCGCGTCCTCTTCCGAAATGTTTTCGATCATCAGCTGCGCCGTGCCCACGCTGCCGAATTCTTCCTCCATCTTTTCCAGGGAAACGACGGAGGGCGCGTCCGCGTCGAGGTATTTGGTCATGTCGTAATTGGTGTCCACAAAGGGGATCATCACCGCGCAGAGAATGATCAGCGAGACATAGATCTCGGTGAACAACGTGCGGTGCCGGATGACAAAATCGGCTAATTTTTTCATGATTTGCTCCTTTATTCTTCTTCCGAAATGCAATTTTATTATAATCCAAAAATCCGTTTTTCGCAAAACATTCGGCGCAAACGGTTTCGTATGAATATCCGGATCCGGACATTTTTATATTTTTGTCCCGAAAAACGGGTCGTTTGCTTTACAACGGCGGCGGAAAAGGATATAATGGAAACAGGAACTGTTTTCGGGAGAAGGCGATGAAAAAGACGGGCAAGCAACTCGGCACGGGCGCGCGGCGCACGCTGCGCCTGTTGGCGGAAGCGCTCAGCGAACTCATGGGCAAAAAATCGTTCGATGACATCACGGTCAAGGAGATATGCGCGCTTTCCATGGTGCCGCATTCCACGTTTTACGGTTATTTTGAGGATAAATTCGACCTTTTGCGCTATGTTTTCGAGGAATTTTTTCAAAATTTCGTGCAGTTGAGCGTCGACGAGAATTTTGATTTGCAGAGCATAGAGGACACGCTGGAAAAGGTCGCGCGGTTCTGCCTGGAAAACGAAAAATTTCTGCGAAAGCTGAAAAACGCGGATGCCAACGGCACCTTTTCGGGGCAGTTGCACGATTATATGGCAAAGGAGATATACGACCAGCTGCTGCGCTTGCAGGCAGCGGGCGGCGTGCTGCGCCTGCCCGCCGAACTGCTTGCGGAATATTACGCGGTGAACATCGTCTATCTGGGAAAGTGGTGGTTGCAAAAGGGAATGGAAATATCCATGCCCGAGTTGAAACAATATTTGCGTTTGATCTTTGCCGACAGGGATTTTTTGCTTCCGCCCGACGGGAAGGCGAAGAACTGATCGGCAAAGGGGGCTTTTGCCCCGCGCCCGGGCGAAAACATTCGCCGGGATTTTCCGATGCTGCCCGGCAGAGAGGGTTTTTTCAAGGGGAATTTTTTCAAAACAAGCGAACGTGCGGCGGGCTGCAGCCCGCCGCAACTTTCGTTCC